>JALVUT010000043.1:0-11981 GCA_027035445.1 Thermococcus sp. | reverse complement strand
CTTCTGGTCTCGACCTGCTCCCTCTTGTAGTCATCGAGCATCTTTCTGGCCCTCTTGTAGGCTTCCTCGTCTCCAAGGCATATTGCAACGCCCAGCGTTCCGGCGTTAAGTCTCCCCGTGGCGTTCAGCAGCGTGGAGAACTCCCTGGCCTCGTGTCTCACGTCTCCCTCGGGATAAAGTGGGCTTATGACCACATCTCCGATGAGACGGTCTATAGCCTCCTTGGGCGCGCTGTGTTTTATCATCTGAATTACGAGGGCATCGTGAAGCTTCCTCTTCTCCTCCTCACGGAGCTGCCAGTAGTGGACATCGGGGTCAAATCCCTTGGATCGGAGCCATTGAATCGCGTTCCTCTCGTCTCCGGTTATTCCAGGTATCTCCGGGTTGCTTGCATAGGCGAACATCTGTCTCAGGGGGCGGCTCTCCCTGCCGAATAGACGAAGCTCTTTTCTGACCTCCAGAACCCCCACTTCCCTGCCGTCCTCGATAATATCAAGGTTCATCCCGTGAAACGTCCCGTCTATCTCCTGCATGTCCCCCACGACACCTACGATGGCCACGTACGCAAGATCCCTGTTTTTATCGTTTATTTCCCTGGCAACGAAGTACGCGACCCCTGAGCCGCTGAGATCACGGACACTGTTTGCTCCGAAGGGGACTGGATTTACAAGCAGATGTGATTCTGTGGTGAATCCTTCCCTCTCGGGAGGATGATGATCGGCGACTACAACCGTAGCCTCACTTAGGTACGACTCTATCCACTCCATCGCCCCGCTGCCCAGGTCGCTGAAAACGTAGACTCGATGCTTTTCACGTGCAAGTTCTCGGATAAGGTCCTCACTTATCTGCCTCACTATACTGAGCTGAAAAGCCCCTCCCTCCCGGGTTATAGCCTTGGCCAGAATCGCACCCGCAGTTATACCGTCCGCATCGCGATGTGAGATCATCCTGATGGTGTGTCCTAACTCAACGTGCATCTTGATTAGTTCTGCTCCCTCGCGGGCCTTCTCTAAGAAAGCGCCTTTGTCCATTTTATCACCCTATAAGAAAGGAGAGGGCTCAGCGAACCAAGAGCTTTGCCTGCTCCGGATCGTAGCGCCACTTCACAGGGAGCTTACCGGTTCTCCTGTAGTACTTGACCAGCCTTCTGATCTTGCTCTCCGTAAGCTGAAGGCCGCGCCTTGAGTGTTTGTCTCTTGGATGTATTTCCAGGTGTTTCCTGAGTTTAACGGCCTTCCTGATAAGGGACATAAGGTCCTCGGGGATATCCGGGGCTAGACTGTTCTCCTCAAGGATTTTGGTTATCCTCTTGCCGGTTATCAGCCTAACACTCGGGATTCCGTACTGGTCCCTGAGGATCGTCCCTATCATGGCCGCGCTGTAGCCTTCCTTCCTGAGCTTGATAACGAGCCCCTCGGCCTCCTCCGCCGTGTACTCAACCCAGGTTGGCGGGGCGGTTCTGGGTGGCTTTGTTGAACCTGACTTCCCTCTCTTTCTCGCGTGTATCCTTGCCATATCATAACACCTCCCGGTGACGGCCAGCTCCCGCCAGCCGCCCCTTCGCGTAGGGAATTGAGGAGGGATTTAAAAAGGTTTGCCCGGAAAGTTCCCATTGTTACTCTTCAAAAAAGTTTTTAAAAGATGATATTAAATAGTTACCATGCGAATCTCTAGGAGACTATCTACAGGGGGAGATTGAGGAAACCCGGAGGAGATCCGTGGAGCTCCGGAATGGTGGACTGGACCACTTGGAGATCTCGGAGAGGATTGGGGAGGACTTCAACGTAAAAGGTCTCCAAAGCTACAGTCCTCCGCTGGTGCAGAGGGAAACACAACACGTTCAACAGAACGAAGAGGGTCAAGCTCAGCCCTTCTCCAGCGCTGGTATATATTATCGGAGCTTATTTTGGAGACGCTTCGGTAACAGAGATAGGAGATTGCCGCTACAGCGTCAAACTGAAAGCGGTAGACAGAGTGTTTGCAGAGGCACTGAAGGAGGTAGGTCTGGCTCCGAGATAGGGGTTCTTTGACAGTAAGGGGAGTGGTACCATTATCAGCTATAGATACATTCGTGAGATTGGGTTTAGTATTCCAAGAAAATAGAACAAGTTATTTGAGTGCTGTTGGAGTATCAACTCAAAATAATAAGAATTTAAGAGAAAATGAAACAGAACGTCCACCATAGCGGGGCGAGGATTTGAACCTCGGACCTCCGGGTTATGAGCCCGGCGGGCACTCCTAGCTGCCCTACCCCGCTGCTTGACCTGTAGTTAGTGAACCAGAGAGGGTTTATAAATCTTGCGGCCTGTTGCGTATCCAGAAGGTATAACCCCTCTAAGGGGGTTGTTAACGGGAACCGGGATAATAATCGTCTACGACTTCCTGTATGGCGACTTTTCTGTTCATGCAATCGGTGAGTGATGAAACCTTTAAAAAATGGAGAGCCCATCTTCAACGGTGGTGAGATGTACCTCACGAAGGAAGAGGAGCTTGCTCTTGCGGGTGAGTACGGGTATGCACGCCAGAAGGCCATGGAGATCCTTGTATCCCTGGGTGAAATTTATGATGCCGACCGGCTTATACCCATCAAGAGCGCACAGGTTGCCGGCGTTTCCTACAAGAACATAGGCGACGCAGGTATGGAATTTTTACGGGATTTCGTGAAGGCAGGAGCTAGGGTCTCGGTATACACGACGCTCAACCCCGCGGGAATAGGGGACGACGAGTTCATGGAGAAGCAGGCTGAGGTTCTCAACCTCTACCGCGAGATGGGCATTGAGATGACTTCAACCTGTACCCCCTACTACGGTGCCAACCTGCCGAAGTTCGGAGACCACATAGCGTGGAGTGAGAGCTCCGCGGTGAGTTTTGCCAACTCGATAATCGGGGCGAGAACAAATCGAGAAGGGGGTCCTTCAAGCCTTGCCGCCGCGATAGTCGGTAAGACTCCAAACTACGGCCTCCATCTCGACGAGAGGAGGAGGGCTACCGTTGTAGTTGATGTCCAGGCAGAGGTCAAGACCTTCGTTGACTATGCGGCTCTTGGCTACCACCTCGGGAGAGCCCTCGGCAATGACGTGCCTTACCTCAGGGGCATAAAACCGGAAAAGACCGAGTTCCTCAAGGAAATGGGGGCTGCAATGGCAGCGAGTGGCTCGGTAGCCCTTTACCACGTCGAAGGTGAAACCCCCGAGTACAGGGGAGCGATAGTGGATAGGCTGGAGACCGTAAGCGTTGAGGACTCCGATATAGAGGCTGTCAAGGAAGCCTTCAGTGACGATTGGGATGATATTGACATGATTCTCGTCGGCTGTCCCCATGCCTCCCTCCGGGAAATAAAAGAGATTGTGGATATCCTTAGAACTCGTAGAAGACCGCTTAAGTTACCTCTCTTCATAACGGCGAGCAGAGCCGTCAAGGCACTGGCAGACGCGCTCGGCTACACGGAGACAATAGAGCGCTACAACGGCAGGATTATAGCGGACTCCTGCTTTGTGGTCTCCCCCATAAAGGGGTGGTACAGGGGAATAGCGACCAACAGCGGGAAGAGCGCGTTCTACTTTCGCTCCTTTGGTTTCAGTGTGAGGCTTGACGATGCCGGAAACCTGATAATGGAGGCTCCATGAGGTGGGATTATGAGACTGAAGGGCAGGAAGATAGTGGGTGGAAAGGCGAGGGGTGAGCTGATAGTCTCTCAAAAGCCCCTGTCCTTCCTCGGTGGTGTCAACCCCGAGACAGGGGTGGTAATCGATGCGGAGAGCGATATAAAGGGCAAGAGCATAGCTGGAAAAATACTGGCCTTCCCAAGGGGAAAAGGCTCGACCGTTGGCTCTTACGTTATCTACGCACTCAGAAAGAACGGTAAAGCACCGAAGGCGATGGTGGTCGGTGAGGCTGAAACGATAGTTGCAACGGGGGCAATAATAGCCGGGATCCCGATGGTGGATGGTATAGACGTCTCAAAGCTCAAGAGCGGGGCAGTGGCCGAGGTAAACGGAGACTCCGGGGAAGTGGAAATTCTCAATTCTGGGGAGTAGGGTTTTTAACCCTTCCACCTTTTCCTGTATCAGGAGATAAAAATGGGCAGGGGAATTTATGAGTGCATAAACTGCGGCCACAGGGAAGTGGTGGATTCAAACGAGCCCTTACTAGAGAAGGCCTGTCCCAAGTGCGGGGGAGATATGGTGCTCGTTGGATACGCGGGAAAAGTGGAAGAGGGGGCCTCCCAACCCGTGCCCCTTACATTCCATACCGCCCCTCCAGCCATCCCGTCAGAGGTCATGGATAGGATCGAAAGCTTCTACAATGTGGAGCTCTTGGAGAGGGAGGGCAACGTGTTTGTTTATGAGGTTCACGAGATACTTGAGCCGAACTTTGAGCGGGTTCTTGAAGAACTGGAAAAACTGGGGTACTGGGTTGCACTTAAAAAGCGCAGAGGTAAGACCCTTCTCTTTGTTTTTCCAGCCAGGGAGACCAAGAAGGACAACCGCTGGCTACCCATTGTTTTTCTGGTGGCCACGGTAGTAACTACCCTCCTTGCTGGTTACTACCTGGCCGTGAACTACATCGCGCTCCTTGACCAGTACCATCTCCCTGGGGTCAAAAACCCTTGGCTGGATGCGGTTGCGTTCTCAGTCAGCCTCATGGCCATACTGGGTACTCATGAGATGGGTCATAAGGTGGCCGCGGCATACCATAACGTTAAGGCCACCTTCCCTTACTTTATTCCGTTTCCGAACTTCTTGGGCACACTCGGTGCAATCATACGTGTTAAATCGCCCCTACCAACCAGGAATGCTGCGATAGATCTGGGTGTTAGTGGTCCCATTGCAGGATTCCTGGTTGCGATTCCCGTGACTATAATCGGGTTACGGCTCTCTGTAGCTGTTCCTGAGGCTACGATTCCAGTTACAACCAAGAGTGTTCTGTTCGGGGAGAACCTCTTCTTTGTTCTCCTGGAGAAGTACCTCGTGAGGTTTCCACAGAACAGCACAGTGTTCCTTCATCCGGTAGCGATAGCTGGCTGGGTGGGTATTCTTGTGACCTTTCTAAACCTTGTGCCGGCCGCCCAGCTGGATGGTGGTCATATTGCCAGGGCGTTTCTTGGTGAGAAGGCGCACTACTACTTCACAGTGGCCCTTGGACTTGGCATGCTGGCCATGAGCTACCTCTGGGTTGGGTGGGCCATATGGGGGATCCTCGTTCTGATGATGGGCGTCATGGGCAATCCGGGAGCCCTGGATGAGGCAAGCCCGATATCCAAGAAAAGGTTGCTCTTGGCACTCACTGCCCTTCTGATCTTTGTACTCTCGGCCACACCCAGACCGTTTTGGGTCAGCGGTTGAGTCCATTCTCCTTTAGTATTTGTTCAATGTCATAGTATATTGAGTCTCTGGAGACCCCAAAAGTCCTTGCGAGTTCAGAGATATTCAGGACCTTTGGGTTGTAGTTGAATATCCGGAGGACATGGGCCATTAAGGCCCTTCTCTCCTTTATCGTGAGGTCAGGGAGTGCCCTATGCTCGCGGGGAATGTTATAGATTGCCACGGCGACCCCGTAGGTTCTCCTGGTAACGGGAGTGGTGTAGGTTCCCACCTCAAAGTCAACCACCTTCGCCTCCCCTGGTAGCTTTGAGTTTAGAAGTTCAAGGGCCTTCGATACGGCTCCCTCGCGGTTTCTGCTAGTTGCGTGTTCGACCACTACCCCCTTATCCATGGTAACGGTGCTATTGAGCAACAGGGTCACGTTGAGGTTCATAAAAGCTCCAAAGCTCAAAGAAATCTTGGAAGAATCTATAAATCCCGGTGTGGAAGAAAGCAATTCCCTTGATTTGGTTACAACAGTGTTTACACAATCCTCAACACTTGCTGATTCACATTGTATACTAACCAATTTCACATGACCACCCCTGCTCACTCGACAATATTGGGCACATTACTCACAAATCTGAGCAGAAACATATATAAGCTTTTTCTGTGCATTAGTGTATGAAGTAATCCTTGTGGAGGTGAAACCATGAAGAGGAAGGCTCAGGGTGCAATCGAGTACCTGTTTATGATTGCGGCTGCCCTCGTTATAATCCTGATAGTCGTGAGGCAGCTGAGGAATAAGGGCGGTAGCGCCAGCTCTGTTGCCAGCCAGGCAGCAAGCCAAGTGAACAACACATTGCAGAGCATGCTTAGCGGTTGATATCTCTCCGTATCTCTTTAACCTTATTTTGTACCTTTTTAGTATACGTATTGTGGTGGGTGGGATGAGACGTTGTGCCCAATCGTCGTTGGAGTACCTGATGATGGTGGCCTTTGCGTTGATAGTGACCTCGGTTATCATCTTGTACCTCATAAGTGTTAAGGGGTACGCAAGACAGGCTGGAAAGACCGTCAGTACCGAGGAGAGCAAGATCACAAGTAAGCTCAGTAGTATGGTTTCCTCAGGATGATATCAGTGTTATCTTAACCAGGGGACCGGTGAGCATGAGCCTTTTATTTTCCTTTTTTATTGAACTTCCTTCCACCCTCAGATGTATGTTTCCAATATACATGTTCGCTACGTTTATGCTGGCTCCTTTACTCAGAGGGGTTCCATTGGAGGAAAGTACGATGCCATCAATCTCTAAAGCTAGCATGACATGGTGGGAGGGCATGAGAACCACCGTTGTCCCGTTAATCACGGCCGTTGCATTTAGTGAGCTTCCATTTTGAGCTCTTTCCGTGAGGAGGTAAGTGCCGTTATCGAATATCATGCGGGAGAAGTATGTGAGGTTTTCGCTGTGAGTAGTCAGATAAAAGCTCCCAACTTCTATACCCTCAGCTAGGAGGATGAATTTTCCATTTCTGACTGAGATGGTTAGAGGGCTATGTTCGTCATTCCATTTAAATAATTCCATTATCTCACTATCTGAATAGGATTCCCCAAATAATAGGGTACCATGGGTGTTACTATAGTTTTCTACAAGAAAATATGCTCTGTGAAGTTTACCATCTTCCTTCATTATGGCATACATCCAAGTGCTTAAGATCACACAGGTAGTATTTTTGGTAATTGCACTTCTAAGAAGAAAACTTGCACTGTTTCCGGAGAGGTATGCGATTCCAAAAGTATCTACTGTATAGGGGTAAACATGAAGGCCCAAGTAATATGCGTTCATCGGGTTTATTGAGAGACATGTCCCGGGAGTGACATTGTACATTTTGATATAGCTTGAGAGGTCCTCCCGCAGGCTATTGGTATGCGGGGCCCATGCTAGTTTTAGATCCCCTTCGGGATAATTGGTAAGCAGGCCATAATCCACCATAGAAAGAAGGAGGAAGGTGATTAAAATTACCGGCAGCACCTTTTTGAAACGGAGTCTGACCCTGAGGATAGTATAAATAGAGAGGATATAAAAAACAAGTATCAGCGGGTATATGAATCTTATCTCAGGGATGATGGGAAATGCTATTAGGTATAACAGTGCGCATACAACAAACAGGACCTTCAGTGGAGAGGGATACCTAAGTGAGATCTCTTTGGAGTATAACAAAAGTGTCCAAGCTAATAATAAAAATGTGGGTACCCAGTATACAAGGAGTTCCGGCCTACTATTCTCGAGATTCGCTAGAAATTTATGAACAAAAGAAAAAACGTTAACCAGTGGGAGATACCTCCCGCTCTGTGAAATATACGTTTGATCGAAATAATTTGGAGAGACCATGACTCCAAGGGGCACCTCTACTAGGACTTTGGCCAAGATGGCAACTAGAGCTAACCTCAGTCCATACTTCCACTTCTTCAACAGGCTTCTTATGGTCTCCACAAGGGGTGGGATGTATCTCAAGTTAAGAAGGTAAACTGTTAAACTAAGCCAAAATAAAATCAAGAGTGAGACCACATATTCGTGGCCAATGAGGGTAATTGCATGGATGCCGGGGAGGATTGCTAGCGATCGTATGAGCTCACTCGGCCAAGACGTTACAAGTGAGACTATAAAAACTGTTGCGAAGATGTAGGTTAACAGAATCACAAAAAACTGCCTTGGGTGAGTTATCGCGTTGGTAGCTCCCTCCAGGTGTCTCCATGAGGTTTTATCCAGATGGAAAAACAGGACAATATACAAACCTACAAGGAAAGGTATTAGTGTAAACTTTACCGTGGTGCCAAGAGCGGCCAAGAAGACAGAAAAATATGCATACTTTAATCCCTTTTCTTTGATATACACCACAAAACAGTAGAGGGAAGACAGTGTAAACAACTCTATTAATGTTCCCTGATAGGCCCATGCATTCATGTAGATCAGTAATGGGTCAAGTGCAAGCAATGTGGCAAATGCAGTACCAAGTCTCCAGTCCAGAAGTTTTTTGCCTGTGAAATATGCCACGACAAGTGAAAGCGCACCAAGACATACTGATAGAAGTCTCCCTACAACGTAGGAATCTCCAAAAATTCTGAGCCATAGGGCCAGAATGTAGTAGTAAAGAGGGGGATGGACGGCAAATATACTTTTGTACGGGAGGTAACCATGGTTAATAAGACGTGCTATCATGAGGTAAGTCCCTTCATCATAGTCCGTGTATTCGTTCATCAAATGTATATTCACTAATCTGGTCAGTAAGTATATCCCTCCTATCAATATTATAAAGAGGATTAGTCTTTTTGATGGAGGTTTATCTCCCCGCATTTAACCACCCAGCTTGATCAATGAAATAGCATACCACGGCTTTCCCCGCAACGTTACCAAGTAGAGAGTACCCGGTGTAAATTGGTATTTAAATGCATTGTATCCGTCATGGTCAATCGTACCAATGAACTCCCCATTTATAAAAACCTTCACTGTCCTACTTTTGCCATTGAGCATGTAAACATCCAGTCCTATCAAGTTGTACCCTCTTGTCGGAACGAAAGCGATAACTGCCTCTGGAGAGTTAACTAGAGAAATATTGCCACCACCGAACATATTAGCGTAGATTATTGCAGGGTGTCTTAGCAAAAATCCATAAGAGAGGTACTTCCAGTTCTTCATATTAGAGACATTTATAATCCCATTATGAAGAACATAATATTTATAGACATCAGGAGGCACGGAACCTTGGATGGATATGGAGGCATTAAATACCCAGATGTTATTTGCAAAGTAAATTAAGTGATGATCTTTAAGAAGATTCCAAGGGTTAAATGGTGTCATCACAGTATCACCACATCCCCGTGAGTCCACATATATAACCCCCGAGATATTGCGTGATATCATTGATACGTTACGTATCGAAGTGACATTTCTCTCAGGCAGGTATACATGTATCCACGCACTTGAATCTAGGTATGTGGAGGTTATTATTGTGCTTTTGTTTAATGTGGCAAGGGCATTGAATACATGGAGCACATTGCCGTCTACGCAAGCTGCTTCTTCAAATGAGACGTTCCACATATTAACATAAAGTGCAGGCACGATGAGGATAAGGGCCAGGGATACCGTAAGGATCAGTGGTTGTTTAGCATTTCGAATAATCTGATTGTAGATATAGTACATTCCTGCTCCTTCTATTAATGGTATTACAGGGGTCATGAGAATGTATACTCTTTCCGTGCTCCATATTCCTGAGTAATAGGGTATTGGAACGTGGATTAGTATCTTGTCCAGCGCCAAGAAATATATATACGCAATGAAGAGTAACAGAGCCCATTGATGTGTCTCCTTCTCTTTTATTATATAACCTAACCCGGATATAAAGAACACCCCAAGCACAATCTGTCCCTCATCCACAAACGTTTTCCAAGTAGCCCACAAAAGCCACTGGAGAGAATCTTTGGCCGCATAAAACGGCGATCCGAAATATGCCAGATGACTCGTTGGACTGATTCTCATAGGATATTCCATCAGGTAATATAAACTCACACTGATAATAGCCTGAAGTACAAAGAGAAGCGCGATCTTAGAAAGATCCCCTTTTCTAAGAAGTATATGGGCGATTAGTATAAACATTGCGTAGGCTTCAAATGCAAGATACTCATATGGGTGTATTAGAAGGGTGCTGGATATCACGAGAACTGAAAACAGGAGATTTTTATGAGTCGGTTTTTTAAGTAGGGTGTTGTAAAAAACCACAGCGGATAAGACCATGTAATAATCCAAAAATTCCTGGAGAAGAGAGTAGTTGAGGTAATAGTAGTAGAGGTATGAGACTGGTGCTAAAAATGCAGAGAACACTGCAATTTTTTTGTCTTTGAATATTATACTGGCTGCAGCATACGTTCCAAGTGGAATCAGCATCCATGTAAGCTCCTTAATTGCCAGCATGCTTTCTGCAACACTCACCCCTGAGGTTATGGAAACGAAGGCTATTATTGAATGATACCCTGCGGGATATGAAACAATCCCTTCAAAACCTGGAGGGAAGTGATGTATGAACACTGTGTTCTCTTTTATAACCTCTAGTGATTTGTACGCATGGAACACTGCATCATGTCCAACTGCCCCGGGATATGCGGGAACTCTGAAGAATGGGAGTTTAGGTAGTATTGAGACGGAAATCGCACCGACTATCGCCAAGATAGTTCTCCTGTCGCCTTTATATTTTAAAGGTACCACTACCGAAAGTGCAACTGCCGTTATGGAAATTATGGGGTACGCCAGGGATAGCGAAAGGCCCAGCAAACTTAGAATGTGCATTGTAGAGATTATAACACTGAATCCTATTGCAGGTGCAACCGCAAGCTGTATATTAAAACTATACCCCCTCCCCACTCTCACTATCAAAAAACCTAAATACAAAATTAAAAAGACGGTTGCATACACATTCTCTCTGGCTAATAACGCTATAATCACCGAAAATGCAATGGTTGCTATCCGTAAATGATTCCAGTGCCCCAATTTATGTCCCTCTCTGGAGGATCATTTACGGAATTTATAAGTTTTCATGATGTGGGAGGGCACCGATTGCTGAGGGATTAATTAAAAAGCTTTATAGGCTCTTACAGGAACAACTATATAGATTTACGATACCGGTGATTGACCATGGCGTTCCTCTCCTTTGGTTCAAAGAAGGATAAGATAAAGAAGCTAATAATGGACGAGCGCTTTGATGAAGTGCTTCAGATGGCCGTTAAGGGTAGAAAGACAGTTAATGCCCTTGTTGAGCTGCTGGATGACCCTGCACCAGGAATTCGAGGTGATACTCTCCTCCTCCTCGGTGAAATTCTCAGACAAAACCGCGACGTTCTAAAACCCTACGTGAAAACCGTTCTCCCAAAAGCACTGGAAATGACAAAAAACAGGAATCCATATGTCAAGGAGAACGCGATGGTGCTCCTCTACGGGATAGTCAGTGAACTCCCTCTAGAGCTTGGGATGTTGAGAGGCGATATCATCGATGGTCTGATCGAGGAACTGGACGAGGGGGACAACACTACGAAGGCTTTTGCAGCGTTCATGCTTGGAGAACTCAAGGCTATAGAGGCCATTCCCAAGCTGGAGGGGCTGGTGGACATTGAAGAAAAGGTTATACTGCCGTTTGAAGGCAAGAAGTGGGTTACCCTCGGAGATATAGCGCGCGAATCCCTTGGAAAACTCGGGTGAGGGAGGAGAATGATATTCCAGTCTCTCCTGTTCATTGTACTTTTGATCCTTGTCGTATGGGTTGTTGTAAAGCTCACGCTGGCAGTACTCAAGTGGCTCGCGATCAACACCGTCGTGGGCCTGATATTGGTGGGAGTGCTGAACTTTCTTGGTGTCACACACATTCACCTGAATCTGATAAGCTTCCTTATAATCGCCGTGGGAGGCGTTGTGGGTGTGTTTATCCTGATTTTCCTCTCCTTAATTTAGCTTTCCAAACCTTTATAAATTCCGTTTTCGTGCTTCTCTCGGCGAGAAGAACAGGTTCGGAAGGTGATCCTCATGTCTCACAAGTCAGCAGAAATGTACGAGCTTAAGAAAAAGGTGGAGGAGCTGAAGGAGTATCGAGGGCGAGCAACCGAACTGGTGAGCCTTTACATACCCGATGGATACG
>JALVUT010000042.1 GCA_027035445.1 Thermococcus sp. | reverse complement strand
ACAGCACTAACATTGGCTAAGCGCCGTGATTGGAGGGGGGTAAGGGTCTACATTGATGCCGAAAGGCTTGCCAAATATTACCCCAAAGGAGCAACAGAGCTCTTTAACAGAGTAGTCCGGGAAAGGAGAGGTAGCCCGGAGGAAAAAAAGAGACTCTGGGAGTTATGGAGAGAATCCGCTAAAACGATGCTACACCTGCCAAAGGAGGAGTTTAAGATAGAGCATGTTAAGGTTCAGAGGATAGAACAGGCCCCAATATTCGACAGCGTTCGCTGCTCCAAGTGTGGAGAGCTTGTAATGGCTGAGAAGGCTGTTTTTATCGATGGAAAACCCTTCTGCCCAAAGTGCGCCGGCAAGGGATACTTCGCCCTGCTGGGAAGAGGCATCGAGAGGGTGAGCAAACTATGAAGAGGATCCTCAGTCTAGTTTTGGTACTGCTCCTTGTTTCGATGGCAGGTTGCCTCGGAACCTCGGCCTCAGGCAGCTCCCATGCAGGAACCCGGGGGGCTACTGCGACAACGACCCGCATGACGGTAACAGACACCCTTGGGAGAACCGTTGAGGTTCCCTGGAACGTTACCAGAGTAGTCGCTGTTGGTCCTGGAGCACTCAGAATCCTCGTCTATCTCAACGCGACAGGAGACGTGGTGGGGATAGAGGAGTTCGAGAAAAGGTTCCCATTTGGAAGACCCTACATACTGGCCCATCAAAGGCTGCTCAGGTTGCCCATTATAGGGCCTGGGGGACCGGGGAGACTTCCGGACTTTGAGGCACTGATAAAGGTCCATCCCCAGGTAATATTCATGGTTTTCGTGAGCAGGAAAACAGCAGATGAGGTTCAGGATAAGACAGGAATCCCCGTTGTCGTACTGGGTTACGGCAGGTTAAACAACTTCACTGACCCGATCTTCTTCAAGTCCCTCCTTCTAGCCGGCAAGATTCTCGGAAGAGAAAAACGCGCCAAGGAGGTGATAGATTTCATACGAGAACAGCAGGAGTACCTTGAAAACATCACAGCCGGTTTACGGAGTCCGAGGGTCTACGTTGGGGGAATAGGCTATAAAGGCGCCCACGGTATAACCAGCACATACACAGATTATCCACCCTTTACAGTCCTTCATCTCGACAACGTGGCCTCCAACCTCAGCAGCGAGAACGGCTGGGTGCAGGTTGATAAAGAGTGGATTCTCAAGGAGAATCCAAACCCCATATTCATTGATGAGGGGGGACTGAAGATAATACTCGACGATTATAAAAGTGATCCAGAGTTCTATAACTCGCTCGGGGCAGTTATGGATGGTCACCTCTACGGTATCCTGCCCTACAATTTTTACAACACTAACATCGGAACCGCGATAGCCGATGCATACTACATCGGAAAGGTTATCTACCCAGCTAAGTTCAGGGGTATTAACCCGGCCAGAAAGGCCGATGAGATATTCGAGTTCCTCGTCGGGAAGCCAGTTTACAGTGAGCTAGCAAAAGAGTTCGGTGGGTTTGGAAGGGTAAACCTATCCAGCGGCAACATCACCCAAGAACCTCCAAACCCGTGATTGCAATGGACTACTACAGCTACGTGAGAAGAAGGGTCTTCATAGGCCTTGTTCTTCTAGCAGCAGTGTTAGCTGTCTCCTTCTTCTCCATTTCAAACGGTCCTTACGGGATCCCCCTCAGAGAGATTCCAAAGGTTATTTTGGGAGGTGGAAATCCCGATGACAGACTGGTTCTCATCGGTATTCGCCTGCCCAGAATAGTAGCGGGACTGCTAGTTGGCGCCTCTATGGGAGTTGCCGGGGCTGTTCTTCAGTGTTATCTTCGGAACCCCCTTGCAACACCTTTCACGATGGGGGTCTCCAACGGAGCAATGTTCGGGGCTTCCTTGGCCATAATCCTCGGGGCTGGCTATTCCCTCAACTCCGGTCAGGTCTTCCTGAACAGCCCCTATGTTGTTGTCCTTTTTGCGTTTATGGGGGCAATGGCTGCAACCGTGGTTATTCTCTCCCTTGCTAGACTAAGGGGGCTCTCCCCTGAAGCAATAGTTTTAGCGGGCGTTGCAATGAGTTCACTTTTCGTTGCCCTTACGACCCTCATACAGTATTTCGCAAATGAACTTCAGCTCTCCGCCATGGTCTACTGGAGCTTTGGAAACCTCTCCAGAGCTACCTGGGGGGAAGACACTGCACTCACCATCTCCTTTGGTTTGATATTCCTCTACTTCCTGATAAAACGGTGGGATTTGAACGCTTCAACAATGGGAGATGAAGTGGCCAAGAGCGTTGGGGTGAACATAACCCGGGAACGCCTCATTGGAACACTCCTGGCGGCTTTTATAACATCGGTGAGCGTTGCCTTCGTTGGGGTTATAGGGTTTATAGGCCTCATAGCCCCGCATTCCATGCGGCTTGTTGGGGGAGGGGACTACAGCTTTCTGATACCATTATCCGCCCTTGCCGGTGCATTGCTCCTGGTCTCCGCTGATGCCCTTGCAAGACTCATAGTCTCCCCCTTAAACTTGCCCGTTGGTGTAATAACTTCCTTTCTTGGTGCTCCAACCTTCATATACCTCCTTGTTAAGATGGAGGGACGGAAATGATAGAGGTCACTGACCTCAATTTTTCCTACGGCGATAGAAAGGTCTTAAGTGGGATAAACCTTCACATTAAAGATGAAGAGTTCGTCGCGGTACTGGGCCCAAACGGGGCTGGAAAGAGTACACTACTTAGATGTATTGCGGGGATGATGAAGTGTGACGGCGTCAAAATAGGGGGGGCAACCGTGAGGGATCGTCCCCCAATTGAACTTGCCAAGATCCTGGCCTATGTACCCCAGAGTATTAACGCCGGATTTATGACAGTTTTTAACACCGTTCTCCTCGGAAGGAGACCCTATCTCGGCTTGAGGCCATCAAAACGGGACATTGAGGTAGTTATGGACGTCCTTAGGAAACTCAGGATCTCTCACTTGGCCATGAAGAGGACAAATGAGATAAGCGGGGGCGAGCTCCAAAAGGTCAGTATAGCAAGGGCCCTTGCGCAGGAGCCCAGAGTCCTCCTTATGGACGAACCCACAAATAATCTGGACCTTAAAAGTCAGTTTGAAGTTATGCACATAACAAGGGAGTTCGTGGAAAAGGGGGGAACCGCCGTAGTGGTCATGCACGATGTTAACACTGCCCTGAGATTTGCGGACAGGTTCATCCTCATGAAAGAGGGGAAAATCATCGCGGACACTAAAAAGGAGGCGTTAAATCCCAACCTTTTCGAGAAGGTGTACGATGTCAACGTTGTGATAGCACGCCTTTACGGGGTACCGATAATGGTGCCCTTCGAAAACTCACCCCCCATCCAGAACCCTGCAGAGTGAACCGGGCTGGCGAGACTCCTAATCCACTGTCTGCTTTTACCCAGATATGTCCCTTCCTGCACGGGTTTAGGACAAAGCTTTTAAGGCCGCCTAACAACTTTTTTCGGAGGTGTTTAAAAATGACCATCAAAGCCCCCACACTCAACGTAGGAGGATTGGGCACAGATCCCCTTGAGCAGAGAATCAAAGAGAAACAGGAGAAATGGAAGTACAGAGTGGCCGTTCTAAGCGGCAAGGGCGGCGTTGGAAAGAGCACCGTAGCGGTGAACCTGGCGGCGGCCTTAGCCAGAAAAGGCTACTTCGTCGGGATTCTTGACGCCGACATCCATGGCCCAAACGTCGCCAAGATGCTGGGCGTTGAGAAGGCCGATGTCCTAGCGGAGAGGCTGGAAGATGGCCGTTTTGAAATGTTGCCTCCTATGAGTGACTTCATGGGACAGACAACGCCGATTAAAGTTATGAGCATGGGCTTCCTCGTTCCGGAGGACCAGCCAATAATCTGGCGGGGCGCCCTCGTTACGAAGGCCATAAAGCAGCTCCTCGGCGATGTCAAGTGGGGGGAACTGGACTTCATGATCGTTGACTTCCCGCCGGGAACTGGCGATGAAATCCTCACCGTCACCCAGACGCTAAAGCTGGACGCTGCAATCATAGTCACTACGCCCCAAGAGATAGCCCTGCTGGACACCGGGAAGGCCGTCAACATGATGAAGCAGATGAAGGTACCGTACGTCGCTGTGGTTGAGAACATGAGCTACCTCATCTGTCCACACTGCGGTAATGAGATCGACATCTTTGGAAAGGGCGGAGGAGAGAAACTCGCTGAGAGGGAGGGGGTCCACTTCCTTGGGAGCATCCCAATAGATCTCAAGGCTAGGGAAGCCAGCGACAATGGCATACCTATAGTCCTCTACGAGGACACGCCCGCCGCGAAGGCCTTCATGGAAATAATCAACGACCTTGCAGAGAGACTTAACAGCATGAGCAGGGAGGAAAAAAAGGAGTAGCTCTTTTTCTCTTCCCCGCATTAATCCGAGAGATTCACTCCGGTGCCTTTAAGATGAACCGGCGGGCTACATTAACTTTTTAACCGGAGGGACATGATATCCCCCAGAGGGATACGATGAGAAGAGCCCTCGTTTTGGTAATGCTCACGTTGATGCTGGTCCCGCTGGTCTCAGCCCAGACCATCAGCTATTACCCGAATAAGGTCGCCTTTCAAAGATTTCTTGCTTCAAACTCCTCGTACCACGTGATTTCGGGCACAGATGGATGGGCGAAAGGATGGGCATACTACGTAGATTCAAGGCTTAAAACCATCAAAAAGCATGGAAACGAAACCCTAGTCCTCGTGGGCAACGTCTATGAGAACCCCAAGATGAGATCACTGTGGAGGCTGACCGACCTTCCGGAGAACGCTTCTCTTCTCCCCTCCGTGATCGTAGCCAATGACACCGTTTTTATCACCGGAACCCAGGGAAATATTTACCAAACCGAAAGGGCCTTCTCAT
>JALVUT010000041.1 GCA_027035445.1 Thermococcus sp. | reverse complement strand
GGCCGAATGGGATGCCTTGGCTTCTTCCGGGAATAAATCTTATCTTCGGCCTTCCGGGGGAGACCAAGAGAAGCTATCGGATGACCTTTCATTTCCTGAAGAGACTCCTTGACGATGGTTTGATGGTGAGGAGAATAAACATCCGTCAGGTTGTTGTGTTCCCTGGAACCCCCCTCTGGCATATGAAAGACAGAATAAGAACTGAAAAGCATAAGGGCCTTATTCAGCATTATAAATACCTGATACGGCATGAGATTGACCTTCCAATGCTGAGACGGCTTGTTCCCGTTGGTACCATATTGAGGGACGTTCGAGCGGAGGCTATCGAGAATGGCCTCACCTACGGCAGGCAGATTGGAAGTTATCCTCTGATAGTTGGTGTACCAAAGAAGCTGGAAATGGACCGATTTTATGATATCATGATAGTGGGCCATGGTTATAGAAGTATCACGGGTGTACCAGTCCCCATAAACATAAACCGGGAAGATCCAAAGGTTCTTCAGTACCTCCCCGGCATCGGGCGGAAGAGGGTTGCCAGGATACTCGCAATGCGACCGTTTAAAAATAAAGAAGAACTATTCCAGGTTCTGGAGGGAAGAATGAGGGACATTGGAGAGTTCATTGTCCTCTAGACCCGGCCGGCCATGAAAAATCTATCAGCCTCTCAACGAGCACTATCTCAGCGTACAGTGCACCATCACTTTTTCCCTCTATTACAAGGAGCCCCCTGCGGGGGGTGAATACCCTGTTTTCTGTGGCCCCCTCGGCTGGCCCGATGAGAAGGACCGCCAGGTTGTTCTGGTTCCCAAGTTTGCCCCTTCCTATACTCAGCTTCGTCATGAACGTCAGGTACACCTTTCTGAAGCGCAGCCATGTCTGGTTGTATGCGTACTGCTTTGCAGTAACGTTGTTGTATCCCTTCTGGAGCCCCTCTATGTAGTAGTTCGTTTTAAAGATGTTAGCGATCATCGCCGTTACCTCTGAAACAGCGGCCGTTCTGTACTGGCAGTTGCCCATGTAAAGTGCTGGATTCTGGGTGCATTCCTTAACGGATGGATTTCCTAGGACGATGGTGAACGAATCGTAGACACTTCGGATGGTCAGATTGAGATCGACCTCAGGGCTGCCGGTTATGTAGCTGTCAACACTTACGTTGTAAATCTCCGAACCCTTCGGTGGCTTTTGCCCCCTCGCCAGCATTGCCCTGTACTGTCCCTCGCTGAAGACGTAGATTCCCGTAGTAGTGGGCGGGCTGATCACTATGTACCTCTCCGAGGCTTTGGGTGTCCCGGGGTGAATTACCTGAGAAAACTGATGGTACGAGTAGAGAATGTACGCCGTCGGGCTGAGGAGAACAACCAGAATTACACTCAGGGCTATCAGCCTTCTGCTGTCCAATGCTAAAACCCCCAGAAGAGAGAATTAAAAGGAAGGAAAGGGCCTTCAGAGGCCAGCGAGGTACTGCATAAGGGCCTTGGCGGCGACCATAGTCTGGTTCCTGGTGGCACCTGCAACTATGACAACGTCGTAGCCGCCGAGGGCTTTCGGTAGGTACTCAATGTTGCCTGGGCTGCTGTACCAGTCGATCTTGCTGATGTTCTGCTGGACGAGGTACTGGGTGACCTTGTTGGCAACCGGACCGCCGACGAGTATGAGGTTGCTTCCCGGATCATTGAGGTTGACCTGGTAGTCCATGACGGTTATCGGCTCGGTAACCGGCTTGATAACGGTGACGTTGGCGTATACCCCCTCCAGGGTGTAGCTGCTGTCGGGTAGGGTGCCCCCAACTTTAACCTCCTTCTCGATAATCTGACCCTGCTTCTCCTTGAGGCAGATGTAGGCGTAGGCAACTATGTACGACTTGTCCTTGGGAGCCTTGACGAACTCACCAGCCGCAGGGTTCCAGTACTCATCGTAGCCCTTCTGGACGTACTTGTACATGAGGTTGTATTCGCCGAAGATATCAAGCGGGTTGCCCTTAAGCTCTTTGGCATTGACGAGTGTGATGTTGGTTATGTATCCGTTGTCAGTTGAGACTGTAGCGTTCCATCCATCCTTCGGGTGGAAGACCGGACCAAGGGACTGGACGTTGTACTCGGCAGATATACTGGCTACGAGGTGGCCGTTGACACCGACGAATGTGTTCTCAAGTGTCAGGACAAGTTCAGCATGGCCTGGGAAGGTGGTACTGTACACAAGTGAACCGCCCGAGCTGTAGATGTAAACGGGACTGTTCTCTTGAAGTATTATCTGGTCAGTCGTGGCACCGGTAACGCTGTTCTTAACAGTTACAAGTGCTCTTGGGTTGGTTATACTTATGTCGAGGACGGTAATGACCCAGTTGGTGTTCGGTATCTCTTGGGGCTTTCCAACATTGTACCAGTTGGTGCCGGCAAAGCGACCTGCGGTGAAGGTATCGTTGCCGACGCTCATTACATGGTATTCCTGACCAAATATGGTGAAGGTGTCCCCTGTCTTTATTCCCTCGAGGTAGACGGTACCTGGGTGGCTTCCCATCTCCTCCTTGTCACCTATGTACCAGTTGGTGACGTTTTCAGTGTAGCTGTGGGTACCCCATTCAGGGCTTCCCTCGATTATGGTCTTGGTGGTGGTGACACTGTAGTTGTAGAGCACATAGTCAACGAGGATGTGGAACTGGCCAGGCCCGACGGCTATCTGGGCACTCTGCGGCGGGGCAGTCTGGTTCCACTTGGCTGGATTGGTGGACATAAGGCTTGGGTGGCTGATAGTTATGTGCCAGTCAAAGGTGTACTTACCTGACTTATCCTTGCCATAGAGGGTAGTCGGAACGTTGAAGTTATCCTTCCAGACGCTGTAGTTAGCGGTGAAAGCTGCACCGTTGTACCAGTAGTCGCCCGGAAGCTGGGCGTAGCTGGTTGGCCAACTCGTTATGTTGGTTATCCCGTGATCCTGGGTTATGGTCGTGTAATTGAACGCGTAGAGGGTCCACATGTCAATGGTCTTTGGAGGTACCTCCTCCTTAACCTTGACGTAGGCGTTCTGGGCCTCAACCTGCTGGGTTGTGTAGAGAAGGCTTCCAAGGGCAACGGCTATGTCGGCGGCACTGGCAACATCCATAGCTGCGGCGTTACTTCCCACGACGATTTTAACGTTCGGGGTTCCATTTGCGTTAACGAAAAAGCTCTTTGGTATCTGCGGGACTGTCGGCTGAGCACTGGCAAAGCCGACGGTTGCTCCAATCATAGCGGCTCCAACTGCAAGGGCCGCGATCTTTCTTATCTTCATTTTCCAAACACCTCCATGTTTGGGCTTACACCCTAAGGTGGTCTAATGTATGCTGTCAATGGCATTCTTGCAGCTAAGGGTATATATACTTTTCGCTTTCAGACCCTTTCTAAAGCAAAAATAAGCACGATTATTGCCGTAAAAATAAAAGGGGGCTTAATTAAATGACTATAGGTCATTCGCCTTTTGACGATAATATCACCGGTTCAGCTTGAACTCGGTGTTCTTCTTTTCCTCAAAATGGCGCTGCAGTGGCCTGGTAATGAGTTCGTTGACGAAGCTGGAGAGATCCGTTAAGGTGTTCTGGGCTTCATTGGGTAGTATATCTATAATCTCAGGTTCGATTACAGATATTGCAACCGGAGCGTACTTGGCGGTCAGCTGAACCAGCGTTTCAAGTGAAGACACCAGTTCCGCGGCTAGCAGCCCCTTGAACCTGCCCCCTTCTGTCTCTCCCTGCACCACAAGCTTGTTCACCCTACAGCCCTCGATACTGAACGCCTTTGCCATCGTGCTTTCAACGGCTTTTTGGTTCTCTCCAAAGACTTCTATAACAATGCGGTATAGGATGCCCCTGTCCCCCAGGATGAATTCCTCTATCTCTTCCCGTTCGTACCCGATACGGGGTGCTGGAACATCCTCCAGCTTGGGATAGACTGCGAGTCCCCCAAACTCCTTCATCAGCTTTCCCATTACAAGGGATACTTCCCCGAGGATTTTCATGAGTTCTTCGGAGTCCAGTTCTATTTTTCTAGGTCCGATAACCTCAACCACGACCGGCGAGTACCTCAAGGTCAGTTGAACTATCCTGCCAAAATCTCCCTTGAGCCGGGTCTCAATAACTCCCGAGTACTTCAGAACACCCTCCTCCTCTGATTCGATGACGTCTTCGACATTGAGATACACAATCTCAATACCCTCTTCACCCCTCAACTCTTCAGCGGTCTCTTTCATAGCGTTTTCTAAAGCTTTCCTGTCATTGCTTAGCCCTTCAATGTAAAATACAACCTCTATCTCCGGCAATTTTCACCACCACATCCAGTTATATCGCCTTTTTGTGTGCGTTCCCACCACGGGAATTGGTTCTCCACAGTATTCGCACTTTCCCCTCTCGATATGATACTCAACTACCTCAAATCCTCTGCGGACTATTAAAGGTTTACCACACTTTGGGCAGTACGTGTTCTCCCCTGGATGACCCGGCACGTTTCCGACGTAGACGAACTTCAGGCCCTCCTCCTTGGCGATGTGGTAAGCCCTCTCCACGGTTTCAACCTGTGTTGGGGGAAGGTGCATCAGCTTGTAGTTGGGGAAGAAGCGGGAGAAGTGGACGGGGGTATCTTCCCCGAGGGTTTCCACAACCCAGCGGACGAAGTCCCTTATCTCCCCCGGTCTGTCGTTGAGGGTCGGAATTATGAGGTACGTCAATTCGACGTGTATCCCGAATTCCTTCTTTGAGATCTCGGCGGTTTTTCTGCTGGGTTCCCCCCCGGGAACGCCCGCTATCTTCATGTAAAACCTATCATCAAACGCTTTGATATCTATGTTCATGGCATCTAGGTAGGGTGCGAGCTCCCTGAAGGGTTCCTCGTTGATGTAGCCGTTGGTTATCATGAGGTTGTGTATCCCCTCCCTTCGAGCAAGCTTTGC
>JALVUT010000040.1 GCA_027035445.1 Thermococcus sp. | reverse complement strand
TGCGAGGAATCTGATAGCCTTCGCTATGGGCGAGATTCCGCCGACGCTCGTGAATAAGGATGTGGTGAATGTGAGGAAGCCGGGGTTTAAGGGCCCGGAATGACTCCCCAGCCCCACATGTATTCTATGACCGTCCAGCCGGTGAGCAGTGCAGCCAGTCCAGGAGAAGGGGAGGATTGAAGCCTTAGTGAGGGCATCTTGAGACGTTGGATGCCCCACAGGTTACCGAGCAGCCCCACAAAACCGCAACCTCTAAAAATCGTTTGTCCAATCCCCTGCCATGAAGAACACCGGAAGAATCCTCCTTGTCACTGGCAGGCTCTCCGAGCCCCTGGTGAGGAAGTATGGTGAGGACTGTGATGTCTTCGTAGCTCCTGTCAGCGTCGCAGCTTTCCTGACGCCGGAGACGATAGTTCGTTACCTGAAAAAAGCTGGCGTGAAGAGCGAGGACTACGACCTGATCCTCATCCCCGGCCTCGTCCGCGGTTCGGCTCAGCTCATTGAGGACGAGCTTGGGGTTCCAGCCTTCAAGGGCCCAAGGAATGCGATGGACATACCAGAGACCCTCAGAGCATTGCACGGAGGATTCAAACTGAGCAAGGAGGTTCCAGCGGACGATCTCTTCTCGGTCGATGCTCTCAAGAAGGTGGAGGACATAAGGAACAAAACACGGAACAGACGCTACATCGAGAAGGCCCTTACAAAGCCCTGGAACGTCCTCATAGGGCGCCTCCCTGCGGGAAGGGACTTCCCGGCGAGGATTCTGGGGGAAGTTGTTGATGCTCCAAAGCTTGGTCTTGATAGAACCTTGGAAAGGGCCCTTTACTACCTCCATGAGGGGGTGGACATCGTGGACATTGGTATGGTTGCCGGGGAGAAGAGCATTAACTTCGTCGAGGAAATCCCGGAAATCCGCGAGAGGCTGAAGGAGCGCGGCTTTGAAGTTCCGATAAGCTTCGACTCACTCAACACCGCAGAGCTTGAGAGGGCTCTTGATCACGCCGACCTCTTTCTCAGCATCGATGGGAGCAACCTTGAGGAGCTTGTAACCGAAAAGCCCGTTGTCCTGATTCCAACCGATCAGAAAGAGGGTTTTTTCCCAACAAAACCAATGGAGCGTGTTGAGTTCCTGGAGCAGCTTAAGGGAAGGGCATTGGAACTTGGATACAAAACGGTAATCTCCGACCTTATCCTTGAGCATGTGCCACATTTAACACGCTCGATAACGGCCTTCCAGCTCTACCGTGGGAGAAATCCCAGTGATCCTCTCCTTGCAGGCGTTGGAAATGTTGTCGAGCTTTATGATGCAGACAGCATTGGAATAAACGCTCTTCTTGCCGGGATTGCGAGGGAGCTCTCCATAAATTTGCTTCTCACCACCGAGGTCAGCACAAAGGCAAAGGGCTCGGTGAGGGAGCTTAAACGGGCGATAGACATGACCCTCTTTGAGATCCCCAAAGATCTAGGCTTCGATCTGCTCGTCCTCAAGGAGAAGCGGGCGAGTGAATGGCGCTTTGAACCGGCTGAGGAGGTTATAGAGGCGAGGGAAAAGCCTCCCCAGCTTGAGCCAACCTATTTCAGAATATGGGTGGAGGATGCAAAAATCTGGGTGAACGGATACAGAGGCACCGAACTGATTCTCACAGTAGCAGGTGAGGAGCCGAATGCGGTGATAGACACGATTCTGGAGCACTTCAAGATAAGTCCAAGGCACGCCTTCTATCTGGGTAGGGAACTGGAGAGGGCAAAGACCGCATTAAAGCTGAGGAGAAGCTACGTGCAGGAGGTTGACCTGTTCGGGGAGTTTTACAGGGATACCCATAAACTTTAACTTCGGAACATCCATCCACTTTTGATGCCGTATGATTAGAGGAGTTTTCGTCCCTCATGTAACCGAGAACTCCACCAGGGAAGCATTAAAGCTTGGGATAGCCTTCCTTGACATCGGCGTTGATGCACTTCTAATCAGTCCCCCTACTACTTCAAGCCGTCTCCGAAGGAACTCTCCACCCACTACCCAACGCTTGCGGAAAAGCTCGATGGAGAGGTTCTTCTCTACAACGTCCCCAAGTTCACGGAGCTGAACATCCCCTCGGGGTTATTGAGTAGCTCGCTAATGAACGCTCCAATATAAAGATGCCGTTGAGGACGTTAGGGATACCCTGAGACTCGCTGGAATCCCCCAGTGAGGAACGCTCATTTCCCAAAGATCGGTGGGTTAGCTTTCCTGAACATGGCGTCCAGCTCCTCCCTTCTATTTTTGACCATCTCATGGAGAGAGGCAAGTTTTTCGTTCTCAGGGTACTTCAATCTGAGCGTCGTCAGAACTCCCTGGAGGAAGGCGAGAACCGAGACCTCAATGAACTCCCTCCCCCTTTTGTTCTCCAACCCCTCGTTGAGGGTCATGAACGAGTCGAGCCTTTCCACAAGACTTCCCTCACCGAGATCTTCAAGCAGTTTTCTGACCTCCCCAACCTCTGGAACATCGATCGACATACAATCACATCCTGACTTTTAATCCAAATGCAATCCGAAAAAGCCTACCGCGTTTCTCTCGGTTGCCTGCTCAACTTCTCTGAATTCAACCCCTTTAATTCCAGCCACCATACCTACCGCATACTCAACGTTCCATGGGTAGTTTCTCTCACCCTTGTGCGGGCTCATGTACGGGGCATCTGTCTCAACCACGATGCTTTCAAGTGGAAGGATTTCGGCGGCTTCTCTGACAGCTGGAATGAAGTCTATTCCCGTGTTGATGCCGATTATGTGGTCATTTTCCGCTATCTCCAGCGCGAGCTCCTTCGGCCCGCTGTACGAGTGAAAGTAGGCCCTTACCCCCACCCTCTGAACCTTCTCAAAGACCTCACGCTCGGCATCGCGTGCGTGGAGGACAACCGGGAGGTCGAGTTCAACTGCAAGGTTAAGAAAGCGGTTGAAAACCTCCCTCTGATTCCTTCTCTCCACCCCTGTTTTGGCATAATGGAAGTCCAGCCCTATCTCCCCCAAGGCCACTATTGCACCGGTGTGCTCACGAATGAAGGCCTCGACCCTCTTCACCTTTTCCAACTTACCCCTTCGTGCCTCATTCGGTGCATAGCCCAGAGTCGGGAAGACGAAGTCGAAGTGGGGCTTTAGTAGCTCCCAGCTCTTCCAGATGTGGAACTTGCGGTATTCGGTTACAGAGTCGATGACGGCCCTTAGCCGCTTCCGGCTTTCCTCCACTACCCCCGGCGTCTCCTTCCTGAACATTTCAATGTGTGCATGGGCATCTATCATGATAACCACTTCAAGATGTCGGTAGAAAAGCTTTTCCCCGAGGATGCCAGTGGGAATGCTGGAAAGGTCCCACAACATCCAAATTTACATCAGAGCTTCTTCGTCTCCCAGACTATTCTTCCATCCTTCCTGATAACCCTCAGGATTCGGTGGTAGGGTATCTGTACCTCCCCGACGAAGAAATAACCATGAGCCAGCTCAATGAGCTCAACGGGAATCTTCTTAACGTTCCTGTAGCTTCCACGATGTTCGATGACGACCCAGTATTCCCCCTCGTCCTCATGGGGATCGTACTTGATCTTGGCCAGTACCTCTTTCACAGAGCCTTTTCTCATAGCGATCGCCCGGTTACCCGGCCCTTTGGGAATTCAGGCCATTAACCTTGGCCTCAATGATGGACGTTTCAAACACCTTCCTCAGACCTTTAATGACAGTCCTGTAGATCCACTCGTGTCCCCTGAGATGCTCCCATGCGATCTCAAAGTACTCCTTTCCGTCCCCTCCTCTCAATTCCTCCACCACCCCCAGGAGAATGTATCCGATCCACGCAGGAGGGTAGCCTGTACTCTGGGCTATCCGTATCAGCTCCCTTGCGTCCTCCTCGGCACTATCCAGATTTCCAAGTCCAATGTATGACACACACCTGTAGGGCAGTGTACCTACGGCCCTTCGGTAGCTTCTGATCCTCAAAAAGTACTCCGCACTCTTTGTGGCGTATCCAACCGCCTGTTCGTACTTTCCAACCTCATAATAAGCCTTTGCCAGTTCCGTATAGGCAACATGCTCCCGGAAGTGGATGCCGTAAACCCTTGAAAGGTCTAGAGCGTTCCAATAGTACTCGATGGCTTTCCGGGCCTTCCCCATCTCAAGGTACGTATCACCTATATGGAAGAGGATGTGGGGCTCTTCTTCGATATCTCCCAGTGCTTTCACGAGTTCAAGCTCCTTGAAGGAACTCTCCAGGGCTTCTGTAAGGTTATCCCGGTAGAATTCATACTTTGTTTTTTCACTGTAATACAAGAGCCATGCGTAGGTATCATCCAGTCCTTCGGCCAAGCTCTTTATCTCCTTTAAGTATTCCCTGACGCATCCGAGGTCACCAAACTCCATGCATACGCTGGAGAGCAGACTTTTCACTTTCACCTTAAACACTCCGGTCAGGTAAGGTTCAGCTTCAAGCCATAGTCTCATTGCCTTTCCAAACAGCCCTTTCTGGAAGTATATCACCCCAATCTCCAGCTTGGCGTAGGGGTCGTCTGCAACCTCTAAAAGCAGCCTTAGATAGGCCTTTGGAAAGTCCATGATCACACGACGGAGTTTTCTAATACGCAGGAAGACGAGGTCTTTTATCCTGTCCCGAGCCTCGGCTTTGATGATGTACTTCAATGCCATGAGGAACTCCCTAGGAGCGGCTTTTTTGAGTAGGTACTCGGAGTAACGGAGGTAGCACTGCTCCCTATTGCTCCCGCTCATCTCCCTGGCAAAACCCCGGATCATTTCATGTAGGGAGTAGTGCTCACCCACCCTCTCAACGAGCCCTCTCCTCCGAAGGGAGTGGAGGACTGTAAATATGCTTCTCTCCCTGTAAAGCTCTTTCAATGCGTCGTATTCAATGGACTCATCAAAGAGGCCTAAAATGGAGAGCATCCTCTTTTCGCCCTCACTGAGTTGCTGATAGATCTCGCTAAAAAGGAAGTCAAAGAGCCTTTCTTTGTCACTCTC
>JALVUT010000039.1 GCA_027035445.1 Thermococcus sp. | reverse complement strand
GGACTTCCGCTGTACTTCGCCACGGGACTCGCCCGTAACGACGGTATTAGGATCCTCCTCAGCGGGGACGGTGCCGATGAGCTCTTTGGCGGTTATGCCAAGTATCTGAAAAACCCTGATCTGATGGAGGAGGATCTACGGAACTTGGGAGAGAAAAATCTCGCGAGGGACGATAAGATAGCCATGCTGAACGGTGTGGAGGGTCGCTTTCCCTTTCTCTCTCCTCCAGTCGTGCAGATCGCACTGAAAACGCCCACTGAGTTCAAAATACGGGAAGGCACTGGGAAGTTCATCCTCCGCAGAACCGCGCTCAGGCTGGGCCTCCCGGGCTGGGTTGCAGAACGGAAGAAGAAAGCAGTGCAGTATGGAAGCGGGGCCCAGAAGCTCCTGTATAGACTCGCCAGGAAAGAGGGTATGAGGCTCCATGAATATGCAGAGAAAGCCTTCAATGGGGTATTTAAACGGGAGTGAACGGTTCTAAACGTTTTTTAAACTTTCACCTGTTTACCGTATCCTTTTTCCTCTCGCCCCAAATCTGACGGAATGATTTCATGAAAAAGGCTTAAATATGACGCCTTCGTTATTTTGAAGGGGATAGAAGTATGTTGGGTGAAAAATTCGCCGTGCCTTTGCTGATCACACTCCTTGCAATGATCCCGTTAGCGGTGTGGCAGCCGGTGAGTGCATCCGACTCGAATCTTGTTGTCTTGGTGAGCGATAACGAGGCCGATTATGCACTGGCGAGCAGTGTGGTGGGTTTGCTCGGAGCAAGGCTCATTGTGACCCCATGGGGCACCTACAACGCCACTGTAAGTGCAGAGGTTCTCACGGCCCAGCCAAGCAGGGTCATCATAATAGGCGGCCCCGTTGCGGTAGTCAGTGAGTATACCCAAGATCTGGAGGACTTTGGCATTCCCTACGAGCGCTGGTACGGTGCAGACAGATACGGAACGAACTTGGCGGTTGTGGGGTACCTCAAGGAAGAGTTTCCCGGTGAGCTTGGCGAGGTTCATGATGTTGCCGTAGTGAACGGTCAGGATATACTGGCCATGCAACACTACGTGCGTTACTATGTGAGAGATCACACAGGTAAAAAGTGGCTTATTGTTCTTACCGGTCAAAGTCATTTGAACGAGACTCTTGACGTGCTTGGGATGCTCGGCTTCCCGGAGAACCTAACGTACATTGCGAGTGTCCGAGGAGGATCTTCAAGTCCGATGTTTCCCCTGAACAGGAAGAAGATGGATGTATGGTTTAATGTGCACTTCGGGGGGATTCCCCCCATAAGCATGGACATGATTTCACCTGAGAACGAAGGGGGAGCCTACCAGGTTCTAATGGAGATCCAGAACAGAACCCTGCGGGCGGAGCATTACCTCGATGGACTGAGACTTCCCGGAGCCAGAAAGAAGATGGAGAAGGCTGAAGAGTACCTGTCCCTAGCATGGAATGCCTATGACTCCGGTAATACTGCCGGTGCTTACCTTCTGGCAGTTAAGGCTGGCTTCATGGCAGACGCCGTAATGCTGAGTGTTCACAGGGCCATGGACACTGTGTTCCAGGGATCTCCGAAGATCAGACTTTCGGCAAAGCTTCGTTGGATGAAAGAGATCATCGAATACCTCCGGGATAACGGCTACGATGTTGAACAGCTTGAAGCACTGCTCTCACAGGCAGAGAACGCCCTTAACGCCGGGCAGTTTGAGAGGGTTCTCCAAGAACTGCACCAGATAAAGGAACAGATGACCGCTAATGTTAGGAGGGGGAACCCTGCCTGGCACAGGGGTGGCAGGAGTCGGGGGAGACCATAAGCCTTTTTAGTCCCCACTTTTTATTTACGCCGGTCACGATGAGGATTCTAATGGTCGGGCACTACCCACCCCACGGCGGTGGAGTTGCGGTGCACCTGGATAACCTGGTCAGAGAGCTTCGTGTGAGGCATGAAGTTCATGTACTCACCTATGGCCCGGTTAAAGTTCGGGAATGGGAGAGGGGGCTAGTTCACCAGGTGAACGTCCCCCCGGTTTACGGCCTAAGGGGTACGGCTTTTGCTTTACTGGGGGCCAGGAAGATTGTGAAACTTGATTCTTTCTACGACTTTGACATTGTACACGCCCACTTCCTGGGGACGACCAGTTACGCTGCGGCCCTGGCCAAACGCAGGATAGGAAAACCTCTGGTGATAACCGCTCATGGTAGTGATCTTCAGCACACAGCAACCCTGACTCTGGGGAGGTTTTATGTCGTGAAGAGTATGGAGGCAGCTGATAGAGTTATAACGGTAAGTCATGAGCTCGCTAAGGCTGCGGCAAGGTTCGGCGCCAAGAGCTTCACGATCATTCCGAACGGAGTAAGGGAGCTCGGGAATAAAGGGAAGCTCAGAGGGAGAAGGTATGTAACCTTTATAGGCACTCTCAGGGATTACAAGTCTCCGGGTACCTTCATCAAACTCGCAGAATACTTCCCCAACCATGAGTTCCTGGTCGTAGGAGACGGCCCCCTGAGGGAAAAGCTTGAGAGGACGGCCCCTGATAACGTACGCTTCCTTGGATATCAGGAGGATGTTGGGGAGCTGCTTTCAAAAACCCTCCTCCTTGTCCTGCCTTCCAGGAGAGAAGGATTTGGCATGGTTATCTTGGAGGCCAACGAACTCAGGGTGCCTGTGGTCGGCCGGGCCGTTGGGGGGATACCAGAACTCATCAGAAACGGGAAGAATGGTCTGCTGTTCAGGACGTTTGATGAGCTCCTGCATGGTTTTCGTGTCCTCCTGGATCCAATTACAAACCGGAAGATAGGCCTCACCGGAAAAACTATTGCAGCCATGTATCAGTGGCCCAGAATAGCCTCTATGGTTGAGGGAGTTTACCGCGACCTCATTGGCTGACCTTCTTCCCGTCCTGGGGGCGGGCTTTCAAAAAATGGGGTAAGGTTTTTAACCGCATTTTTTCGGGATGATGCAGGTGTGAGTGTGTGACCGTGGTAATCAACATGCGAGACGGGGTTGACAAAGGGAAGCTCTCTGTTGCCGTGAGGTTTATACTAGACGGCAAACTGGTTGCCTTCCCAACGGAAACGGTCTACGGCCTTGGAGCGGATGCCCTCAACGAAAAGGCCGTTAGAAGGATTTTTGAAGCAAAGGGGAGGCCCGCCGACAATCCCCTGATAGTTCACATAGCCCGTTTTGAAGACTTAACCATGCTTGCAAGGGAAGTGCCGGATGAGGCAGAGCTCTTAGTGAGGAAGTTCTGGCCAGGGCCGCTCACGCTAGTTCTGCCCAAGAGAGAGACGGTTCCTGATGTTACCACAGGAGGACTGAACACGGTGGCCGTAAGGATGCCCGCCCATCCGGTTGCGCTTGCCCTGATACGGGAAAGCACTCCAATAGCGGCTCCATCCGCGAACATAAGTGGGAGACCAAGTCCCACACTCGCCGAACACGTGATTGAAGACTTCTACGGCAGGATAGGGTGTATAATCGACGCCGGGAAAACCCCCATAGGTGTTGAATCGACGGTGATAGATCTGAGTTCTGAAGAGCCGACCCTCCTCCGTCCTGGGGGTCTTCCCGTAGAGAAAATCGAGGAAGTCATCGGGGAGGTTAAGATACACCCTGCGGTCAGGGGAAAGATGGTAGAGGTTGCCAAAGCGCCCGGCATGAAGTACAGGCATTACGCCCCGAACGCCCTGTTAATCCTGGTCGAGGGGCCAAAGGGGGAGATTGGAGAGAAGATAAGTGCCCTAGTGAGGGAATACCGTTCAAAGGGCTTTAAGGTTGGGGTTATGGCGACGAGGAAGTATGACGCCGATGAATTTGTGCATCTGGGAAGCACTGACGTGGAGGTTGCCAGGAACGTGTTCAGGGGGCTTAGGGAACTGGACAAAAGGGGTGTGGACGTCATAATCGCGGAGGGGATAGAAGAGAGAGGCCTGGGTTTTGCGGTCATGAACCGCCTTAGGAAGGCGGCCAAGTACCGGGTACTATAATCATAGACAAGACTTAAATAATAGGGGCTCAAAGATGATGTGACTTCAATCACACGGGGTGGGAACTTTGGAGAACAATATCGGGCTTGGCTCTCCGGAGGAGATGGAGCATCTGGCCTTTAAGAAATTCAATGATGGTAAAATAAAGGATGGCCTGAAATTGCTCCTCAGGGCAGCTAAGGGGTACGAGAATGAGGGCATGGAAGAAGATGCCGCCCGTTTGTATAAGTACCTTGGACTGCTCCTCGTGAGGAAGATCGGATCTATTGAAAAGGCCCGCCCTTCGCTTCTTAAAAGTGCTTATCTGTACTTAGATCTGATAGACTCCGAGCTTGCCAAACCGGAGGTTAACGTGGACCTATTGGATGAGTACTGCACAAACGTTCTTGAGATATTCCTCACCCTGAGAGACGAGAAAAACCTTATCAAATACACTGAGGAGTTCACCACCATATACGAGGATCTCGCCGAGGCATACAGGGACAACGCTGATATACCTATGGCTATCAAGGCTTACGAGATCGCTTACATTTACTACAGGCTGATCGGCAATGAAAAGGGTTACAAGAGAATATCAGAGACTATGATAACCCTTTACGGTCAGCTTGCTGAGGAAAAGCTTGAAAAGGGAGACGTTGAAAGGGCCGCTGACGCGTTTTATCGCCTTGCCACATTCATCCACGCCATCTTTGGGTATGACATCCATTTCATTGAGATGATGGACACCGCCGCAAAGAACTATGAAAAGGCTGGGAAACTTGCCTACTCCTCGGGAAACCTCTCAAAAACCACGAGCCTCCTTGTTAAAGCCCAGTACTCCTATCTTCTGGCGAGGAACATGAGCAGAGCTAAGCTCATCGGAATCAACACGGTGAAGATACTGAACCAGATAGTGAAAGGCTATCGCTCCGCTGGGGACGAGGAGAGTGCTTCCAAAAAGCTGGTTGAGCTCAGCGAGGCACTTATAGGCATTGGTAAAATTGAGGAGGGTATCGAAGCATATAAAAAGGCCCTTGAGGTGCTCACAGGTCTTAG
>JALVUT010000038.1 GCA_027035445.1 Thermococcus sp. | reverse complement strand
CTATCTTGTCGGGATAGCCCTGCTGGCTGCCCTTGGGACGTACCTGATGCTGAGAAGGGAAGGGGAGGGTAAAACCCGAAACAAGGGGTCACGGAAGTGACCGCTTCCCTTTCAATTTCTCCGTCCTTGACAGGATGAATTCTTTCAGGAAATCCCCTTTAAACTGCATCCTTCTCCCGTTGAGATACGAGCGGTAGATTTTGACCGCCTTGTCATCCCCCAGCTCCTCGAGCTTCCTAAGGACGTCTTCTTTTCTCAGACTCGAGCCATTGAGAAACGCCATCAGCCTGGCCGTCTCGCCCGCGAGAATGTGGAGCATCTTGAGGTTTCCGGTGGTGAGATCATGATCGAGGTTCTTTAGAAGCTTCTCCAGCCTTTTGGGAAGTATCTCCCCAATTTCGTATTCCGGGAGAAGTCCAACCACGTCTTCTCCGACGATCACAGTGTGGTTCTCCCTGAAGTCGGCCTGATAAACCGTCAGGAACTTGTAGGGGTAGCCGAGGTTGAGCGGATCGCGGAGGTTTGAGAGCCATTCCCACGCAACGTCAACCTCAACGGGCTTCAACGGTTTCGAGCACTCCTCAAGGACAGGCCGTAGTTTGGAGAGGACATCCTCTGGCTCGGCACCGTCTTCGAAAACTGCGAAGAAGTCAACGTCGCTCGTTCCCGGGAGGAAGTCTCGCCTGGCAAGGGAACCGTAGAGGATTAGAGAATAAAGGCCGGGAACCCGACTGAGGTTCTGCCCGATGCATTCGATCAAGCGGTTCATCATGTGGTCGAGGCCTCTTCGTCGTTGTAGAGCTCGTCCCCAACGGTTATCCTGTCCTCAAAGCCCTTCGAGCCTCCCAGCGTCTGAATCCTGAACATGTAGCTCCTGTACCAGTTATAGCCCGGCTTGACCTTCACTGGGAGGAGCTTCCAGGCGCGGGTCTCTTCCTCATAGCCCCAGTTGACGTACTCGTTGAAGTTCCTGATGATGTCGGTTACAACGACGCCGAACTCGTTGAGGAGGACCCTCTGTATCTCGCGCCACTTGTCGAGCGAACTCTCGCGTCTGGTTATGCCGAAGTAGCCAGCGCAACCAGATCCTTTCAGCGTTGCTATGCCCCTGCCGACGAAGGCCCTTATGGCCTCAACCGTCTCGGGCGGGTCGGTGATGAAGGTGTCGAACTTGTGGAGCGCATAGTCGGGGAGTGGCTCCCTCAGATCAAAGGTGAACATTTCGATGTCAGAGTAGCCGAGCTCATCCGCGGTCTTCTCGATGAACTTGACAAGACGCTCATCGATGTCGAGAACGGCTATTCTCTTCGGCAGACCGGAGAGCATGAGGGCTATGCTGGTCAGGTCGTCGTCGCCGAGGACGAAGATTTCCCTGTTCTCGAGGTCTCCCCTGGTGTGCATGAGGGCTATTCTCGCAACCGTCGTCTCGGGCGTAACGTAGGCCTGGTCAAAGTCGTGCTTTGGCTGCGGACGCTCTTTAACCACCTCCCTGAACTGCCTGAGTAGGTCGCTGAATGCATCGAGTTCGACGGTCTTGCCATCGCAGTGAGAGCAGGTGTAGTCCCTCCTTGCTTCTATCCCATACTTCTCCACCAGCTGTTTTCCGCTCTGGGTGAGAACCACGTTGGGGCCGTCGAAGGCAACGTAGCCGAGCTCGTGGAGGGCAGTGAGGACGGCAACGACGAGCGGGAGGGGCTCCTCGCTGAGGTCAACTATGCGCCAGACGTCACCGCTCGCCCGAACCGCGCCCAGAACGTTCTCAATGGTTCTCTCGTAGACGGGAATGCTCGTCTTCTCCTGGACCCTCTTAATTATCCCCCTCATCGCAAGCACCTCCAGAAAGATTCCGGTTCGTGGGCGGGGTTAAGGCGGGCCTCTTTTAAGGTTTTCCACCTTGGGAGAAGTAAGCTTAATAAACTCCCTCACAAAGCATAGATGATGATTAGGCCCATCGGAAACGACTTCGTCAAGCGCTATCGTCTTGGGTACAACCTAGACGCCCTTGAGAGGGTTAGGGAGCGGGTAGGAGAGGAGGTTTATTTCCGTCTGAGAGGACTAATCGAGTACCGTCTTACTGGTAGCGATTTCAATCGCCATCCCCTTGATGTAAAAACAGTCCTGGCCTTTTCAGGGGGCTCGGACAGTACTGCCTCGCTAAAGATACTTCGCTGGGCTGGCTTTGATGTCATCCCCGTGATGGTCAAGCTCCCCCAGATAAGGGAACCGGTTCTTTTAAATGCAGTGTCCCAGGGGGCAGTTTTCGTTGAGATTCCTGGATACATCGGAGTTATGCAAGAGCAGATACAAAAAGGCGCCCCGATATGCGGCCGCTGCCACACGATGGTCATGAACGCGGTTGAGGAATACGCGAGGCGAAATGGGATAAAAATCGTGGCCTCGGGAGATCTGCTCAGTTCCGGCCTGGTGTCCATATACCAAAAGGATGATCTTGTTGTCCTCAACCTCCCGGCATTCCTTGCCCTGGACAAGGCTGAGGTGATAGCGGTCATTGGGAGAAGGTACGCCCTCGGCTTCGGCTGTCCCCTGTGGAAGTCCGCCTCAGGGCGAACTCCTTCGATCAAGAAGTACGGAATCCAGCGCGTCCTCCGTGAGCTGAGAGCCAGGGCGATAACGCCTGAAATGGCCGAAAAGCTGATACTCGACATTCTGTCCACCTAGATACACACTTCTGACCCAAAAGGTTTAAATCTGTCTTTCCCAACTCCGGCCAGGTGGTGAATAATGGTCACGAAGGAAGACGTTGAGAACGTTGTTAAAGGTGTGGTTGACGGGAACCTTGTAAGGTCTATTGAAGTCGATGAAAATGGCAATGTAAACGTTACTCTTGTCGAGGACGTTCCGGATATAGACAGCGTCCTCATAAACCTCCACACGGAGCTTACAAAGCTTGGGGGTGTTGGCACGGTCACCATCAACCGTGAGCACAGGGTTAAGGGGGGTGAGAGCGCCGAGGTAACTCGGGAGGGGGTGCTCGAAAAGCTCAAGGAGGTCATTGACCCGGAGATAGGCATTGACGTGGTCAACCTCGGCCTGATCTACGAGCTTGAGGTGAGACGGGACAACACCGTTTACGTCAAAATGACGATGACGACCCCGGGCTGCCCGCTCACGATGTGGATACTCCGTGCCGTTGAGGACAAGATCCTTGAGATTCCCGGTGTTAAAGACGCGGAGATTGAGCTCACCTTTGATCCTCCGTGGACCCCTGACATGGTGAGCGAGGAGTACAAGAAAAAGCTTGGGCTTTACTGACCAACCCTGACAATTATTGTTCATTGAGGTTCTTTTCCCTTCCCTTTTCCACGGGTTTTTGTCCTCAGGCCTCCTCTTACCCGACGAAAACTTTATATTCGTCGAAACGCATCTAAGAGCGGTGATGTTCCATGGCATGGAAAGTTAGTGTTGATCAGGACACCTGCATTGGAGACGCTATCTGTGCAAGCCTCTGCCCTGACGTCTTTGAGATGGGCGACGATGGAAAGGCCCACCCGATAGTCGACACCACTGATCTGGACTGTGCTCAGGAAGCCGCTGAGGCATGCCCAGTTGGTGCGATTACCCTTGAAGAGATCTGAACTCCCCTCTTTTTATTCCTTTGGTGGTTTGGCATCTTCTAAAAGAAGTATTGGACGGGAACTCAATCAAGGCTCAGGTTGAAGTTTTTTGCCTGTTTCAGGATATACCCCCTTATCTCCCTCGCCTTCGGCAGCTCAGCGACTATCTCACCGTTCTCTATGAGCGGCTTTAGGAGAGGCTCAACCTTCTCCCCGCAGACTGGACATCTCTCCAGCTTTTTATCCGCTGGAACTCTATGATAATGACCCTTCTCACAGCGGTATATCTGCTTCCTCCCACTGAGCTTTCCGCGCTTTGTTATCGGCTTTCCTTCAATTTCCACGATGTCGAGGGAAAAATCTACCGGCTTGGCACTGGCTATGCTCCCACCTACGCCAAAGGCGTCCGCAACATCCGCCAGCTCCCTGAGGCTCTCCTCGTCCAGCCCGCCGCTGAGGAACATCTTGACATGGCTGTAGCCCCTCAAATCCAGCTCCCAGCGCACCTCCTCAACTATGCGCTTGAAGTTCCCCCTCCTCGAGCTCGGTGTGTCGAGCCTTACCGCGTTGAGCCTTTCTCCAAGTGCTTCAGCCGCCATCAGGGCCTCGAACTTCTCATCGCACAGTGTATCGACCAGCGCAGTTCTTGGAACTTCCGGAGGCATGACCTCGTCGAAGTACTTCCACGCCTTCACCTGATCACCGACGGTTAGAATCAATGCATGGGGCATGGTTCCAACGGGCTTTTCACCCATCATCTCCGCCCCAAGGACACCGGAGACGCCGTCGCAGCCGCCTATGAATGCAGAGCGGTCAACCATTGGGGCTATCGCCGGGTGCATGTGCCTTATCCCGAAGGAGTAAACAGGCTTGAACTTTGCCGCTATCTTGGTTCTAAGTGCGGCCGTCGCTATGCCGCTCGCCTGGCTGAGCATTCCGAGTAAGGCAGTCTCGTATATCCCAAAGTCCTCGTAGTACCCCTCAATCTGGAGAACCGGTTCGTAGGGGTGGAATATTGTCCCCTCCGGCATTGCATAGACGTTCACGGGGAGGCCTTCAAGGAGTCTCGCGACCTCCTCTACTCCCGCTAAAACGCCCCACTTCCAGCCATGGGGAAGTGAAGTGGTTGTGACGTCGGCGAAGACCTTCCTGTGGATGCCCTTTTCCTCGAGGATTTTCCTTGTTCTGATAAAGTAAACGTCGGTTGTTCTTCCGGCTTTGATATTGTCCTCGTGGGCGATGTAGAAGTCGCGCATTTTAATCACCAGCGTTGATTGTACTTCTGGATTTAAAGGGTTTCTGGGCAAATGATGCCATTCCGTAGTGTCGAGATAAATTATCCCATCACGAGCCGGGATGTTTAAATATAACAAAACCTAAACTAAAAGTAAATCAAAGACACGAAGGTGGTTACATGGTGTTGATAAATCCTGGGGGTAATGGTGGATGTGCAAATAACTCA
>JALVUT010000037.1 GCA_027035445.1 Thermococcus sp. | reverse complement strand
CCCGTGGGAGTGATCAGCTTGTAGTAGTTCCCTGTGATGACCGGCCTGCCGAACAGCTTGTTAATGTACTCAACTACAAGGCCGGGAGCAATCCCAAAGACTATATTCAGTATACCCAGGATCCCCATGCCAACGAGGAGAGGTACTGGTGCTTCCTTAACATCATCGAGGTTGCTCGGTCTCTGACCGAACCAGAGTGAGTAGAGGAACCTGACTACGTAGGCAAACGCCAGCGCACTCCCCAGGAATATCGCACCCGCTACCAGGGGCATATGCGCCCCTATCGCGGCCTCGTAGATCAACCACTTGCTTGCAAAGCCGGCCATTGGTGGGATTCCTGCGAGACTGAGAACCGCCACAAGGCCCATTGCAAAGGTTATCGGCATCTTCTCAGCCAAACCACCGAAGTCCTCGAACTTGGTCTTTCCAGTCCTGAGTATGACCGCAGCGGTCACGAGCCAGAACAGCCCCTTGAATATTGCATGGCTGAGAACATGGAAGAGCGCCCCGCTGAACCCAAGGGCAGTGCCCGTTCCTATGGCCAGGAGAATGTAACCAACCTGCCCGACAGAGGAGTAGGCGAGCAGTTTTCTGAGATCCTCCTGGAGTACTGCAAGAAAACTGGCAACGACGACGGTTACGGCACCTATCCACGCGAGGATGTAGAGGAAGAGTGGATGGCCGTGGAAGGTTCCAAGACTGAAGTAGAGTTTGGCACCCATCATCATGAGGAGAACGTAGAAGATGCCGTAGACCCCCGCCTTACTGAGGGCACCGCTGAAGAAGGTGGTGTAGCTTGGATCCGTCTCACTGTAAGCGTCCGGGGCCCAAACGTGGAGCGGAAAGGCAGCAGCTTTAACGCCGAATGCTGTCAGGAAGAAAGTGAACAGAAGTATCATGTCCGTCCTGCTGAAGATGAGTGTAGTCTTGTAGCCCATAGTGGAAAGACCGGTGAGCTGAGCATCGTGGGCGAACATTTTAGAGATCGTAGCGAAGTCGAGTGCCCCTGTTCTGGCGTAGATCAGGGCAATTGCTAGTAACATCGAGTAGGCACCTATGACGCTGAGGATGAAGTACTTTAACGAAGCGTGCCTGTTGTACTTGAGCACCATCATGAAGCTGGCGAACGTCATGAGCTCCCAGAACAGGAAGAAGCTAACGAAGTCCTGGGCGGTAAAGACTCCAAGCACGGCGGTAAAGCTCATGAGGGCAAAGAGCCAGTTGTAGCCGCTCTTTGCAGTTGACACCATGCCAAGGGCCATTGCAAGGCCCAGGACTGCCCCGATAATGGCGAAGTACCATGTCATGGTGTTCACGGCGAAGTTCATGCTGAAGCTTCCCAGGGTGAAGCCGTAGGTGACTGATCCCCCACCAGCCACCGTTGGGTACATTTTGATGAGGTACGCTACTGGGATGACCGCACCCACAAGGCCAAGGATCTCCCGTACGCCCCTTACATCAAGCACCCATGCAATGATTCCGGCCACTATCGGGGCGAACAGAATTATCGGAACTCCGCTGATCATGCTCCCACCCCCATCAGGGGCACGTTCTTAATATACTGGGAGACGTTGAATATGTCCGCTCCCGCTTTCTGGGCAAGGTTCCAAACGTAGTTCGGGTAAACACCGATAACGATTATGAGGGCCACGAGAAAGAGCATGATGACCCCCAGTGCGGTGCTCTCCATGATCCTCTCGCCTCCTCCCTCGAACCAGATCACGTGAAGCAGTCTCAGGTAATAGACTGCCTCCACGACGCTTGCGATCAGCACCAGGGCCGCGGCCCACGTGTAGCCGGCGTCAACCGTCGCCAAGATTATCCTCAGCTTGCTCCAGAACACGTTGAACATTGGAATTCCGATGACCGCTATGGATCCTATCGTTATGCTGAACGCCGTGACGGGCATCCTCTTGCCGAGTCCCCGGAAGTTCTCCATCTCGGCGCTCCCGAGCTGCACCGCAACGTAGCCAACCGCTATGAATAGGAGGGTTTTGACTATCGCATGGTTCACCATATGGAACACTCCTGCATCAACGCCCGCCTGGGTACCTAGAGCCAACGCCAGCGCTATGAAGCCCACCTGTGATATACTGGAGTAAGCTATCATCCTCTTAACGTTCCTCTGTCTCAGGGCCGAGAACTCGGCCACGAGCACCGTTAGGGTTGCCATGATGACTACCAGCTTGAGCACGGAGTGCCAGCTGCCAACGGATTGCATCAGGTAGAGGAGTCTAGCAGCCGCGTAGAGGCCCGCCTTAACAACGAAAGCCGAGAACATGACGGTTACCGCGTGCGGAGCTGCTTGATATGCATCGGGGGCCCACGCGTTGAGCGGGAAGAGCTCGGCCTCAACGGCAAGTCCAAAGATCACTAGGGCCAGTCCAGCCTGGGCTGCAGTGGCGTTCATGGAACCCGCAAGCTGGGCGATCTGTGCCATGTTGAGGGTTCCGAGGGAGCCGTAGATGATGGCTATGCCTATCAGGAAGAAGCTCGACCCAATGCCCCCTAAGATCATGTACTTCATGGAGGCCTCGGCGGCCTCTCCCGTCTTGTTGTAGGCGGTGAGTGCGTAGGCACTTATGGCAGTTATCTCCATGAAGACGAAGAGATTGAAGATATCGCCGGTCGCTATCATTCCCGTTGCCCCGAGCATAAGTAACAGGAAGAGCATGGCGTACTTGTCGAGTGGTTCCATCCTGATGGTTTTGAGGTTGTACACACTGAGCAGGAAGCTTACGGCAGCGGTTATGAAAATAAAGAGCGCTGCAAACTGACCGATGTAGAGGTCAATCCCAACGGGGGGCTTCCAGGCCCCTGCCATGACGATTATAGGTTTTCCTGTGCTATAGACTTCATTGAAGACCCAGGCAGCCACTCCTGTCTGGGCAGCGGTTATCAGCACCACGAAAGGCATCACTGCTTTCTTACTGGCGGCCTTAACAATCGGGACGAAGAACGCACTTATGAGAGGTAGAGCTATGAGGATTGAGGCGTACTGACCGTTCATCCTTTCAACCTCCTTATTTCCTCGATGTTAAGGGTTCCATACTTCTCGTACAGTATTATGGCGGCACTAAGGGCCATAGCGGTCGTTGCAACCCCGATAACTATTGCGGTGAGAACAAGGGCCTGGGGAATAGGATCAACAGCCTGATTGGGCCCTATCCCCTCGCTGAGTATTGGGGCACTCCTACCGTTTATATAGCCGATGCTTATGAGGAGCAGGTTGACACCCGTCTCCATGATGCTCAGGCCCACGAGCATCTTGAGTAGGTTCTTCTTGACCAGTACCGCGTACAGGCCGATCATTATCAGGGAGATAGCCCCGAAATAGTAAGCGCTGATTTCAATCATTGCCTCTCACCCCTTCCTTAAGCATGTTGTCTAGGATTCCACTGAGTTCGGTTCCAACCTTGATAGCTATCAGGGTGTAGATGATGGGTATGAAACCACCGCTGAGGAGCCTCCCAACGGTCCCGATGTGCCAGGTCTGCCATACCCAGTCGTACAGGAAGTAGCTGCCGATGACCAGACCTATCAGGCCGACTGCGACGTATCCCATTCCGGCCAGCCCTTCGGTCACTTCAAAGCCCCTGTGGGGTATCTCGTATACAGTAAACGCCAGGTACAGGAGCAGAAAACCCGTCGCTATGGTGGCACCACCAGGGAACCCCCCTCCAGGGGTGAGGTGTCCGTGGATAAATATGTAGGCACCAAAGATCATGATGAACGGGAACAGGAACCTCGTGCCCGTGGTCAGGACAACGCTTCCCGGAACCCTGGCAGTTCTTTTCCTTTTCTTCTTCCAGAGGAGCGCCCCAACACCGCTGGAAGCTATGAAAAGAACCGTAACCTCACCAAGCGTATCGAATCCACGGTAGTTGACGACCACTGCGGTAACGGCGTTGATCGCGCCCGTTTGAGCCTTAACGTGGTTGAGGTAGTACTGTCCAACCAGCATTTTGTCCTGGCCAAAGGGGACGTGGGACATCGCCACTGCCAGCCAGTACCCGATTATGAGTATTGTAATGACGGCAAGAGAGCGCTTGAGGATGCTCACCATCTCATCCACCACCCGGGCTTTTCTTCCTCCTCAGTCTCAAACCTTCTGGTTCTCTTTATGGCGAATATGAAAACAGCCCCGCTGAGGGCAGCCCCAATGGCAGCTTCGGTCATGGCAACGTCCGGAGCCTGCAGGAAGAAGAAGAGCAACGATGCGAAGAGACTGACAGCCGCCATGCCAACTACTGCCGCCAGCAGGTCTCTCCACTCAACGGCGAGTATCGCCGAGAGTACCATGATACCTATGATGATGTAACTTATGCAGGTGATGCAGTTCATTCCTCTCCCCCCTCCTTGTGCTTCAGGTGTTCCCCGTACTTGTCAACCACACTACCGTGCCAGAGTGGAATGCCCCTCTTGTAGGCACCTCTTATCAGTGCATGAGCGCTTATGGGGTTGGTCAACAACAAAAATCCCGCCACAGTTATCGCCTGGACTACCCAGGCCACAGAATAACCCTTACCAACAGCCCAGATACCCGTCCCTATTATGACACCAAGGCTCCCAAGGGTGGCGCTTTTCGTTGATGTCTGCATCCTGTTGTAAACATCCGGCATCCTAATGAGGCCCAGTGCTGAGAGGAAGTAGAAGAACGTACCTATCAACACCAAGATTTCTCCGATAGCGGCCACGGCGTTCATACTCCTCCCTCCAGATAGCGTGCAAAGGCGATAACGCCCCCAAAGGCCAGTACCGCATAGACGAGTGCCACGCTTATGTATATCATCCTGCCGTAGTAGAGGGCGAAGAGCACCATGAGCCCCGTTGTAATCGTCGTCATGATATCAACTGCCACGAGCCGATCTGCGGTGGTTGGCCCCCTGAACACCCTGTACATACTGAGCAGCGTTGCTATTGCTATCAGGACGAGGTAGACGTTGATCCCCATCATCCGAAGATCACCTTCAGGAATTTCTCAAAGGGTACTGTTATTGCAGAAGAGGCGTTCTTCACATGCTCCTCCTCGGTTTC
>JALVUT010000036.1 GCA_027035445.1 Thermococcus sp. | reverse complement strand
TGAGTGGATCAAGCTTGAGCGGGGTCTAGTGAAGGCCCTTAGCGATGAGAAGCGACTTCCCTGGGAGTCAATAGAACCGCTCATACAAGAGAAAAACAAAAGTCGCAAAAAGCAAATCTGTAAAAGACTTCAGGAACTCTACAAGGAAGACCCATTAAGGTTTTGTTGGGACCTTTACCATTTCACAAGGCGTGTAAATGCCGAAAACCCCGACCATCCCTTTGTGGGTAAAAGACGTCTGCCCTTCGAGGAATGGGAAAAGCGACAAGAGCTTATCACCTCAGCACGGCACCTGTGGGCTTGGCTGAAAGCGAATAACGGGAGATGGCCGTCCTACATAACTGAGGCATACGAGAAGTACTTTGGCCTTAGCACGCAGGAAAAAGAACTCTTTGACAGAATGGGGGTATGGCCCAGTGGACCGAGGACAGAATCACATGAGTTGAGCTCTGATGAAATCATCCACTTGGCATCTGTCTTGATGTATGCTTTCTGGAATGTTCCTTTCGGAGAGATTTACCCCGATGTAGATGAAAAAGGCCCCGATGAAAACGCCGTTTATCGAAAGTTTGTGCTGGGCCACCCAATTTGCAAAAGGGGACCCATTGAGGACTTGTTTATTAGTTACGCATGTGGTTTTCGGGTTTGGCCCAAGGTCCAAGAAATCCTGAAACAGCTAGAAGCCCTGTCCCAATCATCCCCCTCTCATACCCCTTGAAGCAGTCTTTAGCCGTCTTGCCCTTTTATTCCGCAATACCTCTGCCTGCTTAATTCCACATCAATTGCCCACCTAACTTTTAGCCAATAGGGTTATACCAATTTGATCGTCAATGCCCCATGCCCTGATCCTTACTAGGTTTTACTCAAAATTACAAAATCCTATTCAAGGAGGATGCTATGTCACAGCTACTCAACACCACAGAATCAGCTAACTACTTGAAATCCAAAGGATTTCCTGTTCGACCCAAGACCCTCGAAGCGTGGCGTTGTATGGGTAAGGGGCCGAAATATCTAAAAATTTCCCGAAGGGTGTTTTATCGGCCTGAATTTCTGGATGAGTTTGTGAGGGGCGTCGAGGTCCGAACCATTGATCCGAGTCAACAGGCCGTAAGGCACCGTAAGGCCGACGACGTGGCACAAGGGGTGTGACATCATGAGCATTTATTCGCTCGATTTTTGGCAACAACTGCGACAACAGGGGCGAACCCTTGGCGACTATTTAGAAGAACGCATGGAAGAACTCAAGCAGACAGGGAAGCTGGATGACGAACCAGACCCCCCCCAAGGGAAGGAGGGGGGCGATACCCCCAAGCCCGTCGACCCTGGGAAGGGTGGTGATCCCCAGGGGGCGGGTGGTGAGCCTTCCAACTCTTTGGCGCTTCACCGAATCAACATCAAGCAGGCATTAAAGGGGAAGTATCCCCCAAAACCATGGATCGTTGAAAGGTTCCTGCCAGAACAGGGGCTAGTCTTGGTGCAAGGACTACCTGCCAGCCGTAAGTCACTAATATCGTTGTACCTGTCGATCTGCCTTACGACCGGAAAAAGGTTTGCAGGTCTGAACACCAGGAAAGCCAATGTCATCTACCTGGCCTACGAAGACGAGGCCCCCGTTCTGGCAGAAAGGATCAAGCGATTGCGGGAGTCCATAGAGCTAAATGACATCCAAATTGAAAACCTCAAGGAGAATTGCAACGTCTTTGACTGTGTGGGGAAGCTTCCATCACTGATCGAAGACAAAGACGGTTCGCCACACGTATCAATAACGATACAGAACTTCATCCAAAGTCAACTAGCAAAGGATATGCCCAATGTAGTCATAGTCGATACGGCGTCAAGGGCTTTGCTGGGTATCAACGAAAACGACAACAGTGAAATGGGTCTTGCTATTCATGCCCTAGAAGAATTTATCAGAAAGCACAACATTTGCCTAATACTAATCCACCATCTTGGCAAATCTGTTAATGATGTTGCGCTTTATAGCGGACGAGGTGCAAGCGTATTGCCAGCATCGGCAAGGGCAGTCGTTTCGTTAATACCTATCACGGGAAAAGACCAAGACAAAGACCTACTGGAAGAGTATCCAGGCAGTGCGATTGTGCGACTGGAAGTTAACAAACTATCGCATGATAGACCAATACCTAACCTGTATTTCAGGCATACTGAATCTGGATATCTTTATCCAGTTGAAGTGGATGAGAAGAAAAAGCGCATACGAATAATAGCTGAAGCAATTTACGAATGTACTAAACAAGGACAGTCATATTTTACGCTAGATGAACTGATAGAAAAAAAGAACTTCAAGTCAGCACTTAAACGTATTGGTATACCACTGAGAGAAAAAGGCAAAACTAGGGCATTACTAGATGAAGCAGTTAAACAAAGACTAATCGGTGTTGAGGCTGATGACAAACCAGGAAAGCGGGGTCCCAGGGCCAAAAGATACGGACCCGCTCGGGAAAATTAATTCGGTGCAACGAGGAGCACTGAATTAAATTTCGATGCAACGATTTTTGGGGCAAAAAGCCTATGAAAACAAGTAGTTAAGTCATGATGGGCGGGAAATTAATTGATTGCGGTGCTAATACGGTGACACTGAATTTCAATGGGCAAAAAAGTACGATATTTCAAGGACTTACGTCAAAAAAATTCAGTGCACGGAATTAATTCGGTGCAACTGCAAAAAAGTGCGATAGGACGGGGACTTAAAATTCAGTGATTTCGTCACTCTCTCTATAAGAGAGAGGGGGGGAATTTAAATTTCCCCCCCCTCTCTCAGGAGAGATTAGGCCTTATGGAGAGAAAATTTTTTCCCTTTCCACAGGGCCAGAAATTGAAGGCGAAGCGAAGTGGCAGGGCCAGGCCCGAAAGGCTTTTGGCCCTATGGAAGAAGGGATTTTTTTCTTTCCACTGGGGATAGAAAGATGACCAGGAGCGAAGCAATCGAGCAAGCCAAACATGCCACCTTGGAGCAAGTCAGGCCCTACTTGCCAGGGAAGTTGCGCAGGGAAGGGAATTCGTACCGACTGGTGGGACATTCGGGCTTCCTCTTCTTTTCCAAAGGGCAAAGATGGCGATGGCACTGGTTCAGCCGTGATGAGGGTGGGGACCTGTTGGACTTTTTAACCAGGTGCGAATTGGGACCACGGATGAGCTTCCAGGAAGCTGTGGAGGCGCTAACGGGAAGGCCGTGGTTATCTGGGGGGCATAGGTGCCCCATGGAAGAAAAAAGCGATAGTCCTTCCTTGAGGCCAGAGCCCCAGGCCCCACGGCATGACGTGGCCCTTTGGACCGAAAAAGCTTTGGCCTTTTGCCGTTGGTGCCACGAGCAACTCATGTCTTCAGCGGGTGCCAAGGTCAGGCAGTGGTTGCGGGAAAAGCGGGGGCTCCACGGCGAGACCCTTGAACGTTTTCTTTTGGGCTGGTGTCCAAAGACGTTCTTTCGTCAAAAATCAGGCTGGGGTGTTGATGATGACGGGCGTCTTTGCCTTCCATCGGGCCTTGTGATAGCAAAGTTTGACCTTCAAGAGAAGCTGGTAGGCATAACGATTCGCAGGATTGACGAGTCCGAGGCCCAGAGGTGGGGCAAATATCACTCTATCCCTTCCCCTTATGGCCGTGGGGTTTGGTGCATTAGGCAAGAGCCAGGGCCAGAAGACCCCAGGGCAGGTGATTGGCCCCTGGTCATCGTTGAAGGCGAACTGGACGGGGTTTTGTTGGGCCAAGAATGCCCAGACGTTAATGTTGCTATCCTTGGAACCGCAGGCAGACGGCCCCATAACCTTCAGTCACACCGTGATTTTTGGCGGGTGTTTAGCAGGGCGCAGAAGGTGTTTCTCTGCCTGGACAATGACGAGGCGGGGAGAAAGGCCATGTCTTGGTGGCTGAAGGGATGGAAGCACACAATGCCTCTTCTTCCTCCACGGGGCAAGGACGTAACCGAATCGTACTTGCAAGCTGTCGGCCTTAAACGGTGGTTGCTTGATGCCTTTGACAAGGCGGGCCTCAAGGGCTGGCCCTACTTTAGTTTATCGGTGGACGTTTTAGGACAAGAATATCGAAGGGAGTAAACTTATGACACCAAGACAAGCAATCAGGGCTTTTTGTCGGGCTTGTGTTGAGCCAAAAGACATCAGGGATTGCGGTGGCGACCGAATCCTTAACGGGACGCTCAAGGGTAAGCCATGCCCTTTCTATCCCTACAGGCTGGGCAAAGGCCGTCCATCGGTGAAGGTCATACGCAAGCATTGTCTTTACTGTATGGATGGTCATTCAGCTTGGGTACGTGAGTGCGAGAGTCGAGATTGTCCCCTGTGGGAATTTCGTCTGGGGAAGAATCCTAACTATGATCCCTGTTCAGCGGAAAGACTTTTTTCGCAAAAACGGGGGGACAGTGGGGCGTTTCACGCTCCAGAATCGACGCAGACGGCTTGACCTATACCTAACTATGGGTTGGGGGGTTCGAACGATTCTAGGGCACAAAAACGCCTGTCTCGTGAAGTTGGGGAAGTTGACAGGTTTCAGTGGCCGTCTTATCCAGGTGGTGGGACGGGTGTTGAGGCCCAGGGAAGGAGCAGTTGGCGGCTTAATTTTTTCCTATGTCAACATTCTAACGTAACCCCACGTCCTATGGTACTTTTTGCAATTTGATAAGTGGTACGAACAAAGGCTGTGGGTGTCAAAAAAATGACGGTGTAACGGGAAGTTACGACACACCAGAATTGCATTGACCACGCTTGACCCAAGGAAAGGGGGGCCAGGCGACTATTTAAAAAGGGTAACTAGGGCCTTTATGAACGATTGGAACCCAGGATTGAAGATGGTAAAGCCCGCAAGCATGACGGCCAAAAGCACTAAATAGCGCCTTTCCATGTTGTGCTCAAGGCGTAAGAGGTCTTCCCTGGTGGCTGTATATTTGAGGGCCTCTTTGATTTGGGCTGTCTCTTCTTTAAGGCTTCCCATCTCTTCTTTGAAGTCCCCCTTGGTAACAAGCTCATCCTTGAGCCCTTCCCTGACTGCCTCCTCCACCTGGACCTTGACGACCGTCTCCCTTTCCTGGGCCTCCTTCCTTATAGCGCAAAGGGATT
>JALVUT010000035.1 GCA_027035445.1 Thermococcus sp. | reverse complement strand
CGAGACCGGATCATCAAGCAGCACTATCTTCGGGTTGAGGAGGAGTGCCCTCGCGAGCCCTATCCTCTGTCTCTGCCCCCCGGAGAGCGTTACGCCCTTCTCCCCAACCACTGTATCGTACCCCTGCTGGAGAGACGAGATGAAGTCGTGTATCTTCGCTACCTTGGCCGCCCTCACTATCTCTTCCATCGTTGCATCCGGCTTAGCCAATGCAATGTTTTCCTTTATGCTTCTGTTGAATATGAAGGGCTCCTGAGGAACGTATGCAACCACCGTCCTAAGGCTCTCAGTCTTTATCTTCCCAACATAAACCCCGTCTATGAGTAACTCTCCCCTATCCGGCCTGTAGAACCTGGTGATCAGCTTTAGAACGCTGCTCTTTCCGGACCCTGGCGGACCGGTTATGAGAACGTTTTCCCCGGGGTTGACCTTAAAGCTCAAACTCCTGAGGACGGTCTTCCCGGTATGGTAGGTGAACCAGACATCCCTGAACCGTATCTCACCCCTCGGGTTTTTGAGTTCCACGGCATCGGGTGGATCGACGCTCTCGGGGGCCGAGTCGATGACCCCGAAGAGCCTCGAGGCAGCCGCTAAACTCCTCTGAATACCACCTATCGTAAAACCAAGGGCGCGGAGGGGCCACATCATCGTAAGCATGTACGTCAGAAAAGCCACAAGTTCACCAACTGTCAGGGTGTTCTCTATAATCGCCTTTCCCCCGTAGTAGAACATCACACTCATTGCCACCCCGAGTATAAGAAAGGGAGCATTTCCATAAAGGGCCGTTACCTTCGTGGCTTCAACGTTGAGTGAGTAGAGCCTATCGTTCTCCCTCGAGAACTTCTCTTGAACATCCCCCTCGACGGAGAGGGACTTTATTGTCTTCATCCCGGCTATCGTCCCTGTGGCTATCGAGGCTATTACACCAGTTTGATGCCTCACCCTGTCGTAGATGGGTCTGACCTTCATCGCATAGGTTGAATTTACAGCAACGACGGCGGCCACAGTTACCAAGGCGACCGCCGTGAGCAGGATGTTCATCTTGAGCATGTAGTAAAGGGACACCCCGATCAGGAAAACGGAGTAAACGAACGTCCTCACACGGGAGGAGAGGAACCTTGTTATCCTCTCGGTGTCGTTGGTTATCCTGCTTATAAGCTGGCCCGAGAAGGTCTTGTCAAAGAATTCCATTTCCTGTCGCTGTATGGCCCTAAAAGCATCCATCCTGAGGTGATAGACCGCGTGCTGGGCGGATGCTACAAGAAGGTATCTCCCCACGAAGCTGAACACACCATTCAGTACCGCAACGAGGAGCATGAGAAGGCCGTAATGCAGTGCAATACCGTACTTTCCAAGGGTGATACCCCTGTCTATCGCGTTTCGTATGAGAACGGGAATAACACCGCTGGTGTAGGACATTAGGACAACTATCCCCATGCCCAGCGAGAAGTGGAGCACATAACCCCGCAGGTACTTCAGTACCCTTGTCAGCTGTTTTAATGAACCAACCATACAACATGGCTCTAGCTCCGCTACTATAAATATTTGTCGGTTAAGATGTAAATCTGAGAGGGATCTCCTTGCACTGCATCTCCAGCTGAAACCCCTCAAGAAAGCGAAAGCCTAAAACGCACAATGTCTACCTTTCTCAGGTGGAAACGATGGAACCAGTCATCCGCGAGGCCAAACCTGAGGATAGGCCGTTCATCGAAGGGATAGCTAGCCTGACGTGGGGAGGCGAGGATTATCTCGCGCGCGTCTTTGACGAGTGGGTGAACGAGGGGGGCTTCTACGTTCTGGAGGTTGATGGCAGAGTCGTCGGCACGGCGAAGCTCACCCTCCTCCCGGGCAGAGTTGGATGGATGGAAGGGCTCCGCGTCCATCCCGACTACCGCGGGAGGGGCTACGGAAGGCTGATCCACAACTTCATGCTCAACCTCGGGAAGAAGCTCGCTGAGAAGGGGGTAATCGAGGCCGTAGAGTTCACCACTTACTTCCTCAACAGGGAGAGCATAGAGATGGCCAGGAAGGACGGCTTCTCTGTGATAGCGAAGTTCTTCAACCTCGGGGCCAAGATCGAAGACTTCCAACCGGAGGAGCCAGAGCCAGTTGAGCTTGAGATGGAGGATTTAAGCATTGGAATAATCCCACTCGGCTGGAAGTTCGTTCACCGGAGCGAGGAAGCCCTGGAGTGGCTCATAAAGAATGGGGAAACGTATGAGATAGCCGGTTTCAAGTTCCTAGCCAATAGGGACGGTGCAACCTTCACGCCGCTCTCAACCGGCTTGGGGTGCATAAGGGCAATGTTGCCAGCGATGGCATGGGTGGCAAGGGAAAAAGGCAGGGCAGGGTTTGACCTGATGCTTCCGAGCGGCATGAACCCGATATTGCCCGGCCTGGAGAGGCTCGGCCTCGTCCTCTGGGACGAGACTGAGGAGCCCAACGTGCTGGTATTCAGGAGGACTCTTTGAACTGTTCCAAACATGAGGGGTTCGGGTTCCCATTTATGTTCTCTTTGACCCTTAAATCTTAGATTTTGAAGGACTGACGAACAATAAGTACACCAAATTCTCGGACTCTATGTATGATGATATCTTCATAAGTTGCCCTAACATCGGGACATCAAGGCACACTTAATGCACTAGGTATGACATCGTAGTTGACATTTGTAAAATATACATCACAATAGGACATAATGTAACAGAATGCTGGTTAATATAGAGGGATGAACCATAAGTATTAATAACACATTGTTCCGAAGATTATTCGAAAAAAGGTTGAAGCTCAACCGAATCGACGAGGTGATGAAAATGTTCAATCCGGCCAGCGATGGGTTTATGTTGATTGCGGCAGCGCTGGTTTTCATAATGACCCCCGGTTTGGCTTTGTTCTACGGGGGGATGGTGAGCAGGAAAAACGCTGTAACAATGATGATGCAGAACTTCTTCTCCGCAGGGTGGACAACGGTTATCTGGGTGATCTTCGGCTTCAGTTTGGCCTTCAGCAAGGACATCGCAGGGGTCATAGGGAACCTCCACTACTTCTTCCTCGACCACATAATGCCAACCACTCTCTACCCAGGCAACGATCAGATCAGCCTGCTCACGTTCATGGTGTACCAGCTCATGTTCGCGATAATTACTCCGGTTCTCATGACTGGTGCATTCGCCGATAGAATGCGCTTTAAGGGCTTTATCGTCTTCCTCACACTCTGGTTGATCTTTGTGTATTTCCCCTTCGCCCATTGGCTCTGGGGAGGGGGCTTCCTCGCCAAGTGGGGCGTCGAGGACTTCGCGGGGGGTATAGTTGTTCACACCAGCGCCGGCTTCGGTGCCCTCGCGGCGATATACTACCTCGGGAAGAGGAAGTTCCCCAAGCCTGGAAATCACAGCCTCCCGCTCATAGTAATAGGCACTACCCTCCTCTGGTTCGGCTGGTTCGGCTTCAACGCGGGCTCAGCCCTCAGGGTTGACGTTGATACCAACGTAGCCTTCGTCAACACCATGGAGGCTGCGGCCTTTGCGGCCGTGACCTGGATGTTCTGGGACTACTGGAAGACCGGAAAGTGGAGCGCCATCGGCTTCATGGCAGGCTCAATAGCGGGGCTGGCGACTGTTACGCCAACGGCAGGGTTTATAGCTCCACAGGCGGCCATTGTTGTCGGCATAGTGTCAGCGATAGTCTGTCACCTTGCCGTGGATTACAAGAACAGGAAGGGCTGGGATGATGCCCTCGACGTCTGGGGCGTCCACGGAATAGGCGGCTTCAGCGGTATAATACTCCTAGGAATATTCGGCAGTGCGGCAATTCACGGCACAAACGGCCTCATCTATGGTGGAGTCGGGTTCTTCGGCAAGCAGGTCGCGGCGGCGGTAATGTGCGCCATCTACGCTTTCGTCGTCACCTACATCCTGATGTGGGTCACCGACAGGATAACCCCAGTCCGCGTCCCGGAGGAGGCCGAGAAGACCGGTCTCGACGAGTACGAGTGGGCAGAGGAGACCTACGCTCTTTGAATTCTTTTCTCCTTTTGAATCTTTAAAAGAGGCCCATTTTATCGGTTAATATCCTGCTGAGGTAGTTAGAAACCCTTCAACGAGGCGGAAAGTTTTTATCTGGAAACACTTCACGGTTACGGCGATGATGGAATGGAGATTGTACGTCTGACGGAGGATTACCTTGGGGAGTTTCAAACTTTCTACACTGAGTTCTTCATGGAGCTCCGTGGAAAGCAGGGATGGAGGGCCGGTGAGGAAGAAGCTTACAGGAAAGAGAGCGAAGGCTACTTCAGGCGCGGGGATTTAATCTTCCTCGCCCTAGAAGGCGCCAAGGCGGCGGGCTTCATCAGGGTCTCAAGCAGAGAGGGCTGCTTCTGGGTTGAGGAGATATACGTCAAACCGGCGTTTAGGGGAAGGGGCATCGGGGGGGCGCTCGTCGAGAGGGTTGAGGAAGAGGTGAAAAAGCACGATTCCTCACTCTATCTCCTCGTCCTACCTCAAGACAAGGGCGCGATAGGGTTCTGGAAAAAGCTCGGCTACGGCACGATAAACACCATCGAGCTCGTTAAGGATCTCAAACCCTCAGGGCGCACGACCTTTCACGCCGTCGAGTTTCTTGGCGAGGGGTTCAGGATCTTCAAGTGGAAGGGCGAGAAGTTCACCGATGAGGAAAGGCGCTTCATGGAGCTCCTGGAAAGGTTCCACGAGGAGGGCGGTACTAAAAAGGAGTTCCTGGAGCTGGTGAACAGGGCTTTAGAAGGGTGGCTGGAGTGATCATGGGAACAGAGGAAATTGAAGTTCTCATAGAGGGGCTCTCAAAGAAAACGGGGAGGGCCTTCAGTGTTTCGTCCCGGGAACTCTGGGAGTACCTCCATGCAGAGAGCTACGAGGATGACGCATACACCGCCAAAGACGTCCTCTCAAATGAGTACCTGCTGTCCCATGAACTCCTTGAAATTGAGTGCCTCAAGAGGAGGGGACTCAAGATAACGTCAAAGGTTATAGTCGAAAACCCCGAAACCGTTTACGAGTGCCATCTGAAGGCCCTTGAAGAGGAGCTTGAGCTTGCCTTCAGAGAGGGGAACCTTGAGTGGGT
>JALVUT010000034.1 GCA_027035445.1 Thermococcus sp. | reverse complement strand
TGGCATCTTCCACTCCCATCTGAAGTGCCCGCCGAGGCCCAGTGAGAGGGATTTAAAGGGGATGGATGTCTGGCCGGTGGTGTGGTTAATAGTGGATGGAAAGGGGAGATATAGGGCGTATGTTTTGGCAGGATGTAATGTAGTGCCAGTTGATGTTGTGTCATTGCAAACAGGGGGATCTTTAAATCCAAGAAGTCACAAAACGAAAGTAGTGTGAGGGAAATGGAAGACCTGGCTCTGAAGAGGCTCCTTGGAACAATGGATATGGAGAAGATTCGGGAACTCATAGAGATTGAAGAGATTAGGGAAGAAATACGAGAACTCGCCAAGGAAGTCCGGAGGGGAATGTTTGGCGAAGGGGGCACCAGTGAGGAGCTTAAGAAGCTCAGGGTCGAGGTGTATGAGCAGTGATCTACATCAACACGAGTGTTTTCTATCACTACACAACAAACGGAGAATTCGCGACATGGCTGAGGAAGTGTTAACGTCTTCTGAGCCTAAGATAACCCCAGACCTTGTTCTGGACGAGTTTCTTTTCGTTATCATCCGGAGGGGGGTTCAGCGTAAGTTTGGAATTAGATCCTCGGCAGCTATAAGAGAAAAGCTTTCGAAAAGTCCGGAACTTGCGGATTTTATCTATGAAATAGGGAAGAAATCCCTGGCAGTTTTTGAGGCGTTTGACATTATGATGGTTCCCGATTCCCGGGACTGGGCAAAGACATTACTCCTCATGCGGCACTAAAACCTCTTCCCCCACGATGCAAGAATAATAGCCACCGCCCTAGAATATGGAACAAAAAAGATAGCCGCACTCGACCGGGACTTTGGAAGGGCGGGGGAAATTATTGAGCTTCTCCCAGAGAAGTTCTGGAAGTAATAATTCAATCCTCCCTTATCACAATCTCGATCTTCCTCCCCTCGCGGTAGCCCTTCATCGCCGAGAGCATGCCCTTTATCGTCTTCTCCACAAGCTCCTGCACCCAGTCCTTCATCGGGAGAACCTGGC
>JALVUT010000033.1 GCA_027035445.1 Thermococcus sp. | reverse complement strand
AATTATGACGTCATCGTCGTGGATAACGACTCTAAAGATGGTTCTGTTAAAAAAATAAAAGAATACTGTGAAGGTAAAGTTAAAATTAAATCTAAGTTCTTGAATTACAGCACAAACAACAAACCGGTACATGTCATGGAAGAGGGTGTCAAGATAAGCACCCCCAAGTAGTTATAGAATGCTACAAAACTCTCTAACCAGCTCTGCATTCGAAAGAACTCCTGAATGGAAATCTGTTCCAGAATCTCTTCGTCCTCTCCTTAAGCCTTGAAAAGAATTCTTCTACAGCATTTCTATCACCGAAGGTTTCATGCCTGTATTTTAATCCCAATCTTTTCAGAGCCCATTTATACCAGAATCCCCTATCAACGATGATTTCTGGCTTGTTTTCGTGCTTAAGGACTTCTTTCAGGAAAACGTAAGCTTCAAAGCTTCCTCTACCTTCAGAAGCCCATATAGTATTCCTTCGTATCTACGTCTACAGCAGCCCAAACAAAGATTAACCTTTTCTCCAGCCTTATCTTTGTTTCGTCTACTGCTATTAACCTTCTTTTCTCCTTTTTTGGCTGTATTAAGACTTTGAGTCTGTGGTAGTAAATTCTGACTGATTCGTGGCTTCTTCGAATAGAGATAAGAATGAGCTCGTCTTCCTCAGAGAAAGACCGAAGAAGTATAGTAGAGCTGCTAGTATCTTTAACTCTATACCTTTCTTATTTCTTCGAAAGACTTTTGTAGCCTTAACATAGTCCACCAATTGCCTTAGTGTGTTGCATATATTTTATTCAGTTTATTTATTTTTTATCCCTATTCTTGATACTCTCATCCTCGAATTGAAACTAGTAATTTCCCCATGTATGTTTTTTACTTATATTTTAAAAACTCTTTGAACGCCAGTACATAGGGTTCAGCACCTATATTGTTTCGTTTCAACCTCTTCCCAAACCAACTCATAAATATCGTTCTGAAAAAATATATCCAAAATAGTATTTTCTGTGGAACGCTACAG
>JALVUT010000032.1 GCA_027035445.1 Thermococcus sp. | reverse complement strand
GAAGCTCTTTTTGGAGACAAGTGGTGTAGTCAATAAGCGGGGAATTTCTAAGGCGATTTCGCTGATGCATATTCTCAAAGAGAGTGTAAAGCTTCGATCCTATTTTAAAAAAGAGGGCATAAAAGCAGTTTTGAGTGTAGGTGGATACTCCGCCGCCGCCGCATCTTTTGCCACGCTTATTACCCCAAAAGTCAAACTCTACATCCAAGAGCAAAATGCCGTCATGGGATCGCTCAATCGCATGCTTCAACCCTTTGCGACAAAAGTTTTTAGTGCCTATGAGGCTGATCGTTTTAGTTTTCCGATTCGGGAGATCTTTTTTGAAAAAGCGCGTCTGAGAGAAGATCTTAAAACCGTTATCTTTTTGGGCGGAAGTCAGGGAGCTAGCGCGATCAACCGTTTTGCCCAAAAGATTGCGCCGTTACTCGATAGTAGGGGAATTAGGATCATTCATCAGTGTGGTAAAAATGATTATGAGGATTTAAAGAAGTTTTATGCGCAGAGCGGGATTGGGGTGGAACTCTTTCCCTTTAGTGATGATCTCATCTCCTACATGGAGCGTGCCGATTTTGCAATTAGCCGGGCGGGGGCGAGTACCTTGTGGGAGCTGACGGCAAACGGTCTGCCTGCACTCTTTGTTCCCTATCCCTATGCGGCGGGAGATCACCAATACTACAATGCAAAATCTTTGGCGGATCAGGAGTTGGCGCTTCTTCGAAGAGAGGAGGAGCTTGATGAGGGTGTTGTTGAGGAGATTACGGCACTTGATCTACAGCGTGTCAGTGAGCAACTGATGCAACGAGCTAAACATGACGGTGCGAAGTGGATTGTGGATGAGATACTATCTGTTTAAATACCAAAGCCACGCTTTAAGCTTGAGAGTGCTAGTGTAACCCACCTCCGCCGTGAGAACCTTTTTCTCTTTATCAAAGATGAAAGTGGTGGGAAAACCTTTGACCCCAAAGTAGCTAGCGAGTTTGCCCTCTTGATCGTTGATCACCTTCAA
>JALVUT010000031.1 GCA_027035445.1 Thermococcus sp. | reverse complement strand
GTCCGCAAAGGGCAGACGCTCTGTATTTTGGAAGCTATGAAAATTATGAATGAGTTAGAAGCGGAGTATGACTGCAAAATTTTAGAAGTGCTGGTTCATGACGGACAGCCGGTAGAGTATGACACACCTTTATTTAGAGTAGAAAAGTTGTAAAATGGCAGAGATAAAGCGAATTTTAGTAGCAAACAGAGGCGAAATTGCCCTCCGCGCAATAAGAACCATTAAAGAGATGGGCAAAGAGGCGGTTGTTGTTTACTCAAAAGGGGATAAAGATGCTGCATATTTGCATCTTGCCGATGCTGCAGTCTGCATAGGCGATGTTAAAAGTGCAGACAGTTACCTGAACATTCCGGCGGTTATCTCTGCAGCCGATTTAACAGAGTGCGATGCGATTTTTCCGGGTTACGGTTTTTTAAGCGAAAATCAAAACTTTGTAGAGATTTGTAACCATCACAATATTAAATTTATCGGACCCTCTGTTGAGCTTATGGAGATGATGGCTGACAAATCCAAAGCAAAACAGGTTATGGCGCAAGCCGGTGTGCCTACAATCCCAGGAAGCGACGGGGCAGTGGAAAATGCAGAAGTTGCAAAAAAACTGGCTAAAGAGATAGGTTATCCGGTTATTTTAAAAGCGGCAGCTGGCGGCGGCGGAAGAGGGATGCGCATTGTCGAAGATGAAAGCTATATAGAAAATGCATTTTTAGCCTGCGAAGCCGAAGCAATAAGCGCATTTGGCGATGGAACGCTTTACATGGAAAAATTTATCGAAGCGCCGCGCCATGTTGAAGTGCAAATTTTAGGCGACAGCCACGGCAATGCTATCCATCTGGGCGAGAGAGACTGCTCTATGCAAAGACGCCACCAGAAGCTTATAGAGGAGTCGCCTGCAGTTGTTTTGGATGAGGCTAGACGCCAAGAGTTGTTAGAAGCTGCCGTGCGTGCAACCAAATTTTTAAAATACGAAGGTGCCGGAACTTTTGAGTTTTTGGTTGACAAGCATAACA
>JALVUT010000030.1 GCA_027035445.1 Thermococcus sp. | reverse complement strand
TCTCTATTCTGCCTTCGTGCTCTGCATCGAGCATGACGTCGTCCACGTTGTCCTTTGGTATTATCACCTTCTTCAATCCCGCCTGAATTGCAGCCTCTATTTTCTGCGTTACTCCGCCCACCGGCAGGACTTCGCCTTTGACAGATAGGCTGCCGGTCATTGCGGCGCTCTGATCGACCGGAATTCCCTCTATAGCCGAGATTACCGCAGTGGCTATGCTTATGCTTGCCGAATCTCCTTCAACACCCTCGTATGTCCCGACGAACTGAATGTGCACGTCCTTGCTCGAAATGTCTCTGCCCGTAAACTTCTTTATTATTGCCGAAACGTTCATGACCGCTTCCATTGCTATCTCCTGCAACCTGCCCGTGGCTATAACCCTGCCCTCAGACTTGCTCATTGCCGGTGTAACTTCCGCAATTATCGGTAAAACTATGCCAGCGGACTCGCCTATTACTGCTAAACCGTTAACTCTGCCGACTACTTCTCCTTCAGTCATAAACAGCCTGTAGTCCCTCCTTCTCTCTATGTACCTGTCGGCTATCTGTTCTTCTATAGTCTTTGAAACTTTCTTTGCGGCTATGACGTGTTTCTGCGTTACGACTTCGGCGTTCTCACTCCTCGCTATGTCTCCAGCCGTTCTTACGAGACCTCCGAGCTCTCTAAGCCTCAGAGTTAACCTGTTCCTCCTTCCCGCTCTCTTCTTTGCCTCTTTTATTATCTCAGCAACTGCATTTCTGTCGAAGTGCGGGATCTTTCCGTCTCTCACGACTTCCTGAGCCACGAACCTCACGAGCTTTCTCCTGTTTTCCACCGTATCCGGCATCGTGTCGTTCATGTAAACCTCGTAACCGTAGCCTTCAATTCTGCTCCTGAGGGCGGGATGCATGCCCATGAGGGCGTCGAGGTTTCCGGCTGCGACGAGTATGAAATCGCAGGGCACGGGTTCTGTTCTAACCATTGCACCACTCGACCTTTCAGACTGCCCCGTTATCGGAAACTTCTTTT
>JALVUT010000029.1 GCA_027035445.1 Thermococcus sp. | reverse complement strand
CAGAACGACAATAAAACTCAAGAAAAAATCAAAAAAGAAATTTACGAGCAGTACGCTGATCCTGCTAAAAACGAAGTGTACTTTCCCGGCAGCGATAACGTTAAGCAGTTCGCTAATGCCGCTGGCGTAAGTCTGCTCGGAGAATTTCTGCTGCCTAAAAACTTCGTTTGCGTCGTGTTCACCAATCAAATCATCCACATTCAAGACTACGAAGACGACGCCAATACGGCGTGGAATAAAATCTATCACGGTCACATGTATCCCCTTTACGTTTACGTTGACGGTAAGTCGTACGTCGTGTACTGCCACTGTATGATCAAAGAAATTCTCACGACGTTCTTCGACACAGTTACCTGTCCAGACGGCAAAACATACCATATCTGCCACGAGTATAGACACATGAATAAGAACGACGCAATGTACGTGTACAATCACGCACCAATGCTCAGTACAAGCATGTAACGCTTATATATTTTTAAATGAAATATTGTATATGGCACGCAAACGTAAGTACTGGACTGAAAACCTTCATAAGGGTACGTACAGACAACAGTTAGAAAGACTTGGTCTCATCAAAAAAGGTGAATCCATCCCTCTCGAAATCTCTCGCAAAATCTGTTCTACAGAAATTGGAGCTTACACTCGCATCAGAGGCAAAACAATTCACGTAACACACCTCCTAAAGAAACGTGCGTGTGCCCACCTCGCCCTCGCTAAAATGGCTCGCAGACGCAGTACAAAAAGAAGGAGGAGATAATCGTGGAAGATCCCGTTAAACGTGTAATGCGTAAAGTTGCCGAAGGCAAAAGACTGAGCAAGTTCGACCGACAACTTCTCTCCGCAGTTGCCGACGCTCAACATAAGTCTGACAAAAGAGACTCTGGCACACCTCTCGAACGCGTCATGAGAAAAATTGCAGAAGGTAAAAGACTTACGAAAAAAGACAGAGAAATTCTCTCAGCAGCTCTTTCCTCAGTTCCTCACAAACGCAAAAGAACAAAACGTAATA
>JALVUT010000028.1 GCA_027035445.1 Thermococcus sp. | reverse complement strand
ACTGTAAAGTATGCTCGATAAAATCAGACCAAAATGGGATTGAAAGTATTTAAATCTTTATCTACCCATATTTAAATCTTTATGATAAAATCAGACCAAAATGGGATTGAAAGCGTGCTGCGGCTCATTTTGAGGAAAGAGCAGAAGATAGATAAAATCAGACCAAAATGGGATTGAAAGGATACACGAACACCGGTACAGTGGGGACGGTGAAAACGGATAAAATCAGACCAAAATGGGATTGAAAGATTTACGAGAACTCAACTCTCTTGACGAAAATGTCAGGGATAAAATCAGACCAAAATGGGATTGAAAGAACTTCTTCATATATTCTGAATAAGTCTTTTTGTCTATGATAAAATCAGACCAAAATGGGATTGAAAGTTCGACTGCTCTAAACATGACTTCACAGTACTTCAACGATAAAATCAGACCAAAATGGGATTGAAAGTAAAACGCTTCGGCTGGCTCATATTATCACGTTATCGCGATAAAATCAGACCAAAATGGGATTGAAAGTTTTCTACCTTTCTCCTTATCAGTGCGATTACTTTAGAGATAAAATCAGACCAAAATGGGATTGAAAGCATCGCTTTGTTGTCTTCTAACAAAAGTTCTATCTCTTCGATAAAATCAGACCAAAATGGGATTGAAAGTAGCAACTTTTGAAATATATCAGGTTTCGTTGGCTGCTCGATAAAATCAGACCAAAATGGGATTGAAAGTCAGCCATGGCGTACACTGTTCTGCTGTTCTCTGCGCGATAAAATCAGACCAAAATGGGATTGAAAGAGAGCCGCTGCTCACTTTGAAGAGAGAGCAGAAGATAGATAAAATCAGACCAAAATGGGATTGAAAGCTATATGCATTTAAGGCTATACTTAAAACGGCTTTAGGATAAAATCAGACCAAAATGGGATTGAAAGGCGATTTGCTCTGTCATAAGCATCTTCTGTTTTTGATTGATAAAATCAGACCAAAATGGGATTGAAAGATATATACTTTACAAAATAT
>JALVUT010000027.1 GCA_027035445.1 Thermococcus sp. | reverse complement strand
TCTTCGCCCTCGTGGTGTTCCTGACGATAGTCTTCGCCCTGAGCCTTGCGATGATACTGGCGGTGTTTGCCGAGGACATCCAGAGTGCCAACACCGTTGTGAGCTCGGTTATACTGCCCCTCGCCTTTCCCGCTTTCATCCTGATGTTCACTGACATCAACGCACTGCCAGCCCCGGCACGCTACGGCCTCATGGCCATCCCCTTCACGCACCCGATACTGGCCTACAGGTACGCCCTCTCAGAGAGCTACGGGCCGATGGCGCTCAGCATCGCCTACCTCAGCATCATGGCCCTCATAACACTGTACTTCGCCGCAAGGATATTCTCCAGCGAGAAGATACTGACGGCCAAGATAGGCTGGGGGAGGAAAAGGAAGAAGGGATGACCTTCCGGTTCCACCTCTATTTTGTCAGGTCTGTCACTCTATCGGCACGCCGTCCTTCGTCCTCGGTGCGAGCCACTTCATAAGCTTCTTCGGGTCTTTCGTCCTTATGACTATTGTTATCGGGCCGAGCGGGCTCTCCTCGTTGAAGTTCACGGAACCGGCGTAGGCGGCCTGCTTGTTCATCCTGATGATTATCTCCTCCCCGAAGTAACCCTCCTCAAGGAAGGAGCGCGCGGTGTCGAGTATCGCCTGCCCCCGGAAGAGCTCGTAGAGCCTCTGGAGGGCCTTCCTGCTCTTAGTCTTCCCGGTGAGGATGATATACTCGCTCCTATCAAAGGCCTCGAACTCAAGCTCTGGAATAAGGTTCAGCATGGCCCTTTTTACCCTCTCGATGTCCTCGGTCGGGTAAACGTAAGCCTCAGCTTCAACTTCCTCGAACAGCTCCATTCCCACCACCGGAATCGGTTGGAGCGGGGGCTTATAAGGGCAGCGGGAGTGTTATTATGATAACAGAAAAGCCTAATCCTCATAGATTCGTTGTCATGATAACCAAAGGATTTATATATTGCCTTTTTGTTATCATGATAACGAGGTGGGGAGATGACGACTCCTACTGAGTTGTTGGAAAACGCAAGGGAGTACCTAGAAGACGCAGATCTGCTCTTTTCAAAGGGCCATTACAATTCGGCGATGAACCTTTACTTTAAAGCGCTGGTGGCGCTGTGCGACTACGTTATCCTGAGGGATACCGGCAGACTGCCCCGGAACCACACCGAGAGGTTCAGGATACTGAAGGAGAGGTATCCGGAGCTCTATGAGGTGGTGGACTTTCACTTCAACTACTACAGGAGTTCTTACATGAAGCGGGTTGAAAGGGAGTGGGTGGAGGTGCTGAGAAATGACGTTCACAGAGTATGCTCTTCCCTCTGATTTTTCTCTTCCGGTGGATGTTATGGATGCCCTCGGTGAAGCCGCCAGAAAGTTTGCTGAAAAACATCGGGAGGTCTTTGATGTTGTTCTATACGGTTCCACCGTGATTGGAAAGCCTTCCCCGAACGACATTGACATCATGATACTTACAAAAGAGAGACTGCATCCCGGTGAAGTCAGAAGTCTCGTGCTCGAATTCAAGGCAGAACTGAAGGGAATTCTTCCCGGGAAGAGACTGGACATTAGGACGATGGCCATCGAAGATCTCTTCGACCCGAACAACCTGGCCTCGCTCGGCGTCGTCATAGAGGGGCTTTCGCTCACCCGGGGAAAACCGCTGGCCGAGCTGATGAACGGGAAGGCATACACGCTCTTCCGCTTCACGCTACGCGGGATGGAGAGAAAGGACCGCGTTAGGTTCCAGTACGCGCTCAGGGGCAGGGACGGAAAGGGGGGCATCCTGAAGGAGCTTGGTGCCCTTCAGCTCGGGGCCTGGGTTGTCCTTGTCCCGGTAGAGAACACCTATCGTTTTAAGGAGTTCCTCGACCTCTGGGGCGTTGGATACGAGGCCTTCACCCTGCTCAAGGGGGCTGATCTGTTCTACCGGCTTTAGAGAAAGCTATTTTAGGCGGATTGCATACGTTAGGATGGTGGGAAAATGGAAGACGTTGCCGGAAATTTGCACCTGAGGAATGCCGCCCTGAAGGAGTTTATGGCCGAGGAAGAGTTCCTGAAGCTCGTCCGGGAGATGAAGAAAAAGGCTAGGATAGGGATGTTCGGCGGGGGGAAGGCCGAGGAGTTCTTCAGGCTGAGGCTGGAGGTGTATGAGGAGTGATTTTCATTGACTCAAGCGTGGTCTACAACGCCCTCGTTAAAACGGAGCTGACGCCCCTTGCCGAGAGGGTCTTCGAGGAGAAGGAAGTCAAGATAACCTCTGACATAGTCGTAGATGAGGTGTGGTTCGTCCTCATGAAGAGAGAAGGGGGCTCCGTTGGAAAGGTTTGGAGGCTCCTCCAAAAGGACGAGGAGTTCAGAACTAAGGCAGTCGAATACCTCGCAGGGATTCTAGCTTTTCTGAACGCCTACGGAGTCGTGGTTGTTCGAGACTCCCACAACTGGGCGAAGACTTCAACTTTCCTCAGACGATACGGCCTCCTACCCCACGACGCTACGGCAATCGAGTACGGCTGTGAAAGGCTGGCAACCCTGGATGAAGACTTTAAGGTCGTCGGGGACGTTGTGGAGCTCGTCCCGGGAAACGTTTAAGTCCTCCCGCGCTGAAGAAGAACCAACCGTGGGGTGTAGTTAGAAGTAGTAGAAGTGGAGAAGAATGGTGCCGTTTCCGGAGATTGATGGTGATCCGCACTATACACAAAATAAAGTAGCGCACGCAAAAGTAACATTACGAGAAGTTCCAGATTTTCACGGGATACTCACACCTCCGATGCGCGAGGAGGTCAAAAAAGCAAGTTGGTAGATAAAATCACACTCACAGACTGGAAAGAAGGATATGCTAGAGGTTGGGATCAGAGTATAGCGTATGGTATTCCAAACTACCTCATCTGCCTAGTACTTACAGGAAAGGGAGTGGAGCCAAAAACGGCATCTTGGTATTCCTCAGACTTTACAAGGCCAAACAGATACTCAGAAGTTAGCTGGGTTCGCGGGGGCCGAGACATCAACAAGCTTGACTATATCCGATTCCTTGACGAAAAAGAAGCGTGGAACGCGCTTGAAAAAAGTCTCAAAGACAAGGTTCCCGAAAACGTGCTAGAAGTCTTGAAGAGGACTTTCCCGGAAATGCTGAAAGCGGGGCTCATTTTCAAGAAAATCGTGACAGAGCATAAGAAGAGGTACAGAGCCAGAGACGAGATAGAAGCGTTTGAGCAACTTGCCGAGCACCCTGCACCAGAATCAGTGGTTCTGGACTACCTCACTCCAGAAGATCTGAAGACACTGCATAAGCTGCATGTGAAGCTATACCACACGCTTCCAGGGTTCTTCGAGAAGAAGAGTGGGGTAGAAAACCTTTTGAGAATAAAGGGAATACCTGAAGAAGAAATACGGAAGATCGAAGAGGAGGCACTCGCTGAGCTTCAAGGACGGACAGTGGGAGCGAAGTATGGAGGAGTACGGCAAACTGGCAGGGAGTACAAGGGGATCCCGTTAGAAGAAGGAGACAGGGTAGAAAAATATCCAGGAACAAACATCGAAGTAGTCAGAAAGGCAGACAGCAGGATAATCGTGTTGCCACATAAGAGCGTCAAGGAGGTAGACGTCGCCCGTTGAGGAGATGAAGACCTGCGAGGTTCCGGCCGCGCAGGGGTAGAAGGATTCCGGCTTAACCTCCAGCGGTGCACCCAGCTCACCGCCGGAAACCGGGACGCCGAGTTCTTCACTCGCCCTCTTCACCTCTTCAACGGTCTTCAGATACTCAGCGTAGGGAACGGCTTCCCTCAATCTTCCAGCTGGTAAACCCCACGCTATCCTGAAGGATTCTATCCCGAGCTTTGTGACCTCCCGGTATAGAGGTAAAGCTTCGCCCCTGTTCTCTGGAACCAGGGTGAACGCAACGGAAACCGGGAGGTTCTCCCTTACGAGCGCTTTGATTCCTGCGATGGCCTTCTCATAGCTTCCAGCCCCTCTTATCGAGTCGTGCGCTTCCTTTCTCCCATCGAGGGAAACCTGAACTTCATCAATTCTCGCATCCAAAAGCCTTCCAAGCTCTTCGGAGTGCTCTTCAATTAAAGTCCCGTTCGTGAGGAGCCTTATCGAGAGGCCTTTCTCCTTCGCGCGCTCGAGGATTCGGAAGAAGCCCGGGTGGATTAACGGTTCTCCGCCGGTGAGGGTGAGCCTCACCGCGTAATCGCTTATCTCGTCAACGAGTTGTAACCACTCCCCGGTTGTGAGTTCGTTTGGAAGCGGCTTTCCAGCCGAGACTATGCAGTGCTTGCATTTGCAGTTGCAGTCCCTTGTAAGTTCGAAGATCACGCTCGCCGGCGCGTTGAGCCTCTCAAGCTCTATCCCGAGGCTTGTGAGGTGGCTTAGGAAGTCCCCGACCGTGTATGTCTCCCCCTCGTACTCGCGCATGGCCTTTACCAGTTCTTCCGCCTCTGGGAGATTCTCCTTCAGGGCTTTGAACTCTCCCGGCTCAAGCTCAAAGATTCCGCCGGAAGAAGGGCAGAAGGCGAAGAACACCCTTCCGTCGCCGTAGAGGAGCATTCTACCACCTCATTCCTCTCCATCCCACTCAACAACGCCCCAGTCGTCCACCTCGCTCAAATCTTTCTCCTCCGTATCAAGCAGCCCGATGCTCTTCCACAGCGATCCGCTGTGAAGTTCCCTAAGGCGTTCTTTGAGAGCCTCTCCTTTTTCTTTCACCCCGGACACCCTTACTAATTTGCGTCCGGCCTTTAAATACGCTTTCACCAAAACCCTTAAAAACCCTAAGACTGTTAGGTTAACCTAATAAAAGTGATATCATGCTCGAGAACTTCATCACGAACCTCGCGGAATGGATACTAAGGGTTTCAAACGGCGAGATAATGTGGGTGGCCTTCTACGCCGGCCTATTCGTGGTCATAATGACCTCGCTCGGCGCTTTGGTGGCAATATTTGCCAAACGGCTCCCCGAGGAGGGCGTTGACTTCGCACTCAGCTTCGCCGCTGGGGTCATGATTGTTGCTTCCTTCATCTCCCTCATCCTCCCCGCCATAGAGAGCACCGGCTCCTTCTCCCCGGCTGGGATAGGGGTGGCCCTCGGCGTCCTCCTGATATACGCCATCGACCGCTTCCTTCCCCACGAGCACCTCGTGAAGGGATACGAGGGGCCGAAAT
>JALVUT010000026.1 GCA_027035445.1 Thermococcus sp. | reverse complement strand
TCCACGTGATGCTGAGATTATTCCCACCCTCGCATGCTCAAAGACCTTTATCAGTCCTTCCATTAGGGGTATCGCTGCACGCAGAACTGTTATTATAACGACGTTGCGTCTGTCCTTCACGAAGACGCCCTCTGTTGTTTCGAGGGGGGTCTCGACTGTGACCCTCTCAACGTCCATGAGCTTCGTCAGTTCGTAGCCCATGTACCGTCCGAGCTTCACAAGCCCCTTCCGGAAGGGTATGCTGCCCGTCTTCCTGTCCCTCAGTTCCGTCAGTATCTCCATAATAAACGGGGAGTTCTCGAAGGAATAAACACCATCCCATCTCCTGTCTCCAATCATCCCTCTGACCTCCGTATTTCCCAGCGATCCACATGAAGAACTTCATGCCCCCCTTTATATGCATTGGCAATCCAAACCACCACACGTGTTGAACAACCTCACGATGAAGAGAACCAAAAGGACACTGATGGGATTGAACCGGATCATCCTCCAAGGAGCCCCCTAATTATCATATCCACTGCCTCCGCCTCTGTAAGGCCCTTTGCCATGAGCTGCATGAGCTGTGCCTCGTTTATTTTTCCGATGGAGGCTTCATGGGTGAGTTCGGCCTTATCGTTCTTAACCCTCAAAAGCGGCACGGTCTGGACGTCTGCGTTGTCCTTGACTATTTCCCGGCACTCAACGTGCCCCTTTGTGTAATCGCCAATACCGTAGACCTCGTTGATCACACTCACAACGGCATTCCCGAAGGCCACCGCAGTCGTCTTGAGGTTAACCCGCGAGGCCGTCCCGTTCAGATACGCCGCTTCCTTCATCTCAACCCTATCATCCTTTACGGATCTAACCTTCGACGTCATCTCCGCCACGGCATAGTCCGCAAGTCTCGCAACCATTTCAAGCTTGAGCTCCTTTGCACGATGTTTGAGAAGGGAAAATCTGCCAGTGTACTCCCCCTTCTTCCCGATGTTAACCTCAGTTTTCCCCATCATCCTCACACCCTCTCCATGCACGTGTTCGTCCTCGTAAATAACCGATGCACCATCCCCGACTTCCATCGTGGTTACCGCTTCATGGGTGAAATCCCGGGCATATGGGAAGATGCAGTGAGAGATGAACTTAACCTTGGAGCCCCTGCCTACCTTTATGTTAAAAACAACCTTCTGATAGCCCTCATCTCCAAGATAGCCGGTGCACAGGTGAACCGGAAAGGGCAACTTGATCCCCTCGGCTATTCTCACGTCGGCTCTCACAGCACTTCCAACCACCTCCCCCCTTATCTTAACTCCTGGAGTGTTGTTGAGGCCAAGAATCTTGTCCCCACTTACGATGATTGCCGCAATCCTGTCGCCAAAGAGGGAGGTATCCAGACCCTCCTTCTCATAGAGGGCAATGAGGGCCTCATATTCGCCAACATGGTCAAGTTTAATGCTCATTGCCTATCATCCCCGAAAGGAAGCATCTACCACACGTTTTTTTATAGTACTCAACGACCTCCCGCGAGAAACCTCTCCTCACGAGCCTGCCTGCACAGATGAAATACGCAAGATCCGTCTTGGCCGCTATCTTTTCATGGTGTGTGATCAAGACAACGGTCGTTCCAACCCGTTTAAAGTAGTCAAGGACGTTCTCTATGAGTTCCCCGGATGTGATGTCCAGTCCGGAATCCGGTTCATCAAGTATTGCATAGCGTGGTTTCAGCAGGAGAAGGGAGGCGAGCTCTATCCTCTTCCTTTCACCGCCACTCAGGTTCCTGTCAACCAGACGATGACGGTAAAGTTCGTAGGGAAGTCCAACAAGCTCAAGCACCCGCTTTATCTCATCCTTCTCCACTCTGAGCTTTCCCCCCAGAGTAAGGTACCCCTCCACAGTTATCCCGTCATACCGCGCCGGTTCCTGCCAGAGGAGACTTATACCCTGTTTAGCCCGTTCCGTAACGCCAAGGGGAGTTATTTCCTCACCATCAAGGATCACCCGACCCTCAGTGGGCTTCAATGTCCCCATCAGAATCCCGGCTATGGTTGATTTTCCTGCCCCATTAGGGCCCAGGATCGAATAGCCCCTTCCATCTTTAAAGCGCAGGTTTATCCTTTCCAACACAGTGCGTCCGTTGACCCTGTATCCAACGTCGCTTAATCCCAGCATATTTACCAATAAAAGTTCATGTGAGATTAAATTTAAATATTACTGGGCAGTTCTGTCCAGAACAGTACGTGTTTAAACTCAACTTTTCAACCATCGGTTTAGGAAATATATAAACGTTTTTTCCTCAAGTTCCATTGGTGATGGGATGATAATTGCAAAACCGTGCACAACAATGAAGGGCCTCGTTATAGGGGCATACTCCTGGGAAAAACCGATAAAAATTGACCTCACAAAAACGGCAGACTGCCTGAAGGAAAAGGGATACTCCATAAAAAGGCTCATCCCGGGGATGTTGCTGATAGCGGGAATCGAGGGATGGGAGACCAGTATCTATCCCAGTGGAAAGATCATAATAAAACTTCTGGATGAAGTAAAGAGAGGACAGGATATTGCACGCATTGTGTACTACTGCGCTGGAGTGCTGGAGGTGGTCATATGAAAGTTCCGGACGATGTTAGGAAGGACATTCCTCTTACACAGGAGGTCATATACTTTGATAACACGGCTACCTCCCTGACCCCGAAGCTGGTTATCGAGGCGATGGATGAATACTACCTGAGATACAGGGCAAACGTTCACCGCGGGGTTCACAGGCTTTCCCAGCTGGCAACCCGGAAGTATGAGGAGTCGAGGGAGGCTGTGGCCAAGTTCATAGGGGCAAAGTTTGAAGAGATAGTCTTCACCAAGAACACGAGCGAGAGCCTCAACATGGCCGCCCTCGGACTGGAGGGAATCTTCAGGAAGGGGGACAAAATAATCACGACACCCTACGAACACCACTCCGATCTGCTCCCATGGCAGAGGCTGGCCAAAAAGCTGAACCTGAAGCTTGAGTTCATTGAGGGTGACGACGAGGGCAACCTCGACTTGAGCGATGCGGAGAAGAAGATCAAAGGAGCGAGGCTCGTCACAATCCAGCACGTCTCCAACGCCCTCGGTGTTATACACGAGGTCGAGGAAATAGGAAAGATGGCGAAGGAAGAAGGAGCGATATTCGTCGTTGATGCCGCCCAGAGCGTCGGACACATGGAGGTAGATGTCAACAAGCTCCACGCAGACTTTCTGGCATTTTCCGGTCATAAAGGGCCACTGGGCCCAACGGGCATAGGCGTGCTCTACATCAGGGAGGAGTTCTTTGATGTCTTTGAACCCCCGTTCATCGGCGGTGGAACGATTGAGGACGTTGAGCTCTGCTGTTACACCCTGACGGAAGCCCCTGAGAGGTTTGAAGCCGGAACTCCGAACATAGGCGGAGCGATAGGTCTCGCCGCGGGAATCAAATACATCCAGAGAATCGGTCTGGATAAAATCGAAAAGCAGGAGCACAAGCTCGTCAGGAGAACTACTGAAGGCCTGAGCGAGCTGGAGGTGCCGTGGTATGGGCCAAGAAACCTGAAGAAGCATGCCGGAGTTGTTAGCTTCAACGTCCCGCCGCTACATCCGCACGACGTTGCGGCTGTGCTCGATGACCACAGGATAATGGTGAGGAGTGGCCATCACTGCGCCCTTCCGGTCATGAAGAAGCTCGGCATAAACGGCACAGTCAGAGCTTCGTTCCACGTCTACAACAGCCTTGAAGAGGTTGAGACCTTTCTGAGCGTCATGGAAGAGCTCGTCAAGAGTCTGGGGGGCTAAACACCTCCCCCTCCTCCCCCACCGGGCGTCAGTACGATGACGGTAAAACTAACACCAAGGTTCTTGGACAGCACTCCCCCGGAGACCTCGGCCAGGTCACGTAAAACCTGTCCCTTTTAACAATCGTCCTTCCTTTAACATAGTAGACGTTCACCTCAACCACAGGGAGAAACACGAGGGGCCTGAGGACTGCAACATAGTCCATCTTCCTCTGAAGGCCCAGTTCATCTGTCCCAACATCATAGACCCGAATAACCCTCATCAGACCAAATGCTGGAACACCGTAGTCCCTCATTTCCTTTGGGGGTATGTGGTAAACCGAGAGCTGTGGAGATGAGAGGACACAGGAGGAGACCAGACACGTGTCCTCCTGCATTGGAGAGTGGAGGTAAAGGTATATGTCAACCATCTTAAACGCCGCCAAGGACGTTATTACAAAAGCAATGAAGAGATAAAGTGCGAGCCTTTTAAGCTTGAAATTGCCCTTTCTGAGGTAATTATAGCTCCTGCCAAACCACAGGATAAACGCGGCAGGTATCGAGACGTAGTAAAAAAACAGGAGGGCACCAAAGATGAAGGGAGTCGTTACGTGTTCATAGTACACCATGCACCTCACCGAAATCAGACTTCCTCCATGAGAACGCCCCACTGCACGTCTATCGTCTCCGGTGTACGGTATATGAAAGCCGCCTCCTTTTTATGGACGTGTTTCCTCATCGGGCCAGGAGGGACGCCGTTGGCTTCGTAGATAACACTCTGAGTGTCCGGGTCGTGATACAGAATAAGGGTCGGCCCGGAAAGGTTTATAATTGAGTCCACGGCGTACTGCGTCGCAAGGATTGTAGCCCGTCTCCTCATGGGTCTCGTTATCAGCGGAATCGCAGCACCTCCCGTCCCTGTGTACGCAAGAACCGCGGCGTCATTGACACCGATAACGGTGTTACGCCTCTTTCTCACCACTGCACTCACTATGAGAAACGCCATACCGGCTACCGTTATGCTGTACGCCTCACCGAGATTCACCAGGATGTTTTTTCCAAATTCAGGTGGCTTCCCTGAATAAAGGGCCTCGTCCAGTGGGGTATAACTCTCCTGAATGACCTCCGAGTACTTTGCTTTTGAGCCCACAGCCTCCGAAACACTCTTAACCTTCCCGGCCAGCATGTCCGCGTAGAGCCTCTCAGTTAAGGTCCTATCGAGGCCGTAGGCCGTCTGCAGGATTGTGGCAGCAGTGTACCCATCCATGAGACCCTTAGAAGCAAGGACCAGCGGGTCGAGGCCCATTTTTTTGCCGTCCTTCACATTGATTACCGTATCAAACCTATCCCTCGGATAATTCCCCGTCGTGTCAAAGATAACCAAGCCGTATCCAATCT
>JALVUT010000025.1 GCA_027035445.1 Thermococcus sp. | reverse complement strand
TCTGGGACGTCGCCAAGGACGTTAAAGCCTTCAGGCTCGAGAGGAGGTTCAAGTTCAAAGCCGGACAGTTCGTTATGATGTGGCTTCCCGGCATCGGGGAGAAGCCCTTCAGTCTCGCGTGGGAGGATCTCATAGTGGTCAAGCGCGTTGGCCCCTTCACGTCAAGACTCTTCGAGGTTAGAGAAGGTGAGCACGTCTGGATAAGGGGGCCCTACGGCAGGGGCTTCGAGCCGGTGGGTGGGAAGGTGGCCCTGGTCGGTGGTGGCATAGGAATTCCACCGCTCTACGCTCTCGCAAGGCAGAAACGGGGGAAATTCGAGAGGGTAACACTCATCTACGGCGCCCGCTCAAAGGGCGAGCTCGCCATGATGGACGTTGAGAACTTCGTCGATGAGGTTGTGGTAACCACCGACGACGGCTCCGTGGGTAGGAAGGCCCTCCCAACCGACGTCCTGACCGAGAGGAAGGACGAGTTTGACGGAGTCTACGCCTGCGGCCCGGAGCCGATGCTGAAGGCAGCCCTTCGGGTGATGGACTACGGAAAGATCCAGGTCTCAGCGGAAAGATACATGAAGTGCGGGATAGGCGTCTGTGGGAGCTGCAACCTCGGCAAATACCTCGTCTGCAGGGACGGGCCTATCTTTGACGGTTCCCAGCTGAGGGGCCTACTCTAACCAGACACTTTTTAAACCCCTTTTCTCAGCCCCTCCCTGGTGGGAGAATGAAGAGGATGGGCTGGGAAGAGTTCGCGAGGACTATGGAGATCGAGCCTCAGATTCTGGAGAACAGGGAAGCGAGGCTCCTGAAGGAGTTTATCATGAACTTGAAGTTCCCGACCCACTGCAGGGGTTGCCAGGGACTGGATCTGAGCAATCCAAACCCCCTCCATCATCCGAGCTATGAGCTTACTCCAGCCTGCAATCATGACTGCGTGTTCTGCTACTCGAACGTGGCGGTAAAGCTCGGCAAGGCCCCGAAGCCCGGCTACTACGGATGGGACAGGCCTTACGCGATAAC
>JALVUT010000024.1 GCA_027035445.1 Thermococcus sp. | reverse complement strand
GGGTCATCTGGAGAAATCCGGACAGGATAATCAGAGAGTACGTTAAATGGGCCAACTTTGAGAGCGAGAGAAAAGCCGTGATCGTCTACGATACAATGTGGCACTCGACAGAAAAAATAGCAATGGCAATAGCCGAAGGTATAGCCTCAAAAGGAGTTAAGGTAAGGGTGTTCCACGTCAGAAAAGATTCATGGGCGGAAATAATGACTGAAATCCTCGACGCAAAGGCTGTGTGTATAGGCTCTCCAACCATGCACGGTTCTGTATTCCCACCAGTAGCTGGATTTCTCGCTTACATGAAGGGATTAAAGCCAAAAAACAAGGTTGCCGCCGTATTTTCGAGCTACGGCTGGGGAATCGGAGCTTATGAAGAGATAGTGGAAGTTCTGAAAGACCTGGAATTCGGAATTATCGAAGGGCTGAAGGTAAAGTTCAGACCTACAGAAGAAGAGCTCGAAGTTGCAAGAGAGCTTGGAGAGAAAATAGGAGAAATCGTCGCCAGATAAACCAATAGCTCCTTTCACAAAGGAACCTTTCATAGTTTGTGCAAGTTCTCATAAATTCAGATGGAAGGCTCCTCACTGGGGACGTTTGAATATAAGGTTGTCAATTTTTATTTCCAGAGGTCTTTGTTTCTCTTTTGAAGACTTTCAGCTCCTTCACAATTTCCCTATACTTTTAGCATAATTGATGATTTTTAAGTATTCGTAGTCTTAGGCTAATGTGGACAGGTTTGTTAAAGGGAATCAAAAAAGTTAAAATAAAGCGGTGCTTTACGCCCGGTGTGCTCACTCTGATTAATGTTATGTCACCGGAAAAGGGATTTACATTAACGTCCACCATGGGCTTAGCATGGGGTGGCGTTTACTCTACAGCTTTTTTAATTCTGCTTCTGTCCCTCAAGGAGATAGTATCCGCATCAGATTACTACGACAGAGATGCAGAATACAGCCTGAACACTGTGATACTGCCTCTGCTGCTTGTGTTCTTTGCAATCGTTCTGTTCAAGACTATTGA
>JALVUT010000023.1 GCA_027035445.1 Thermococcus sp. | reverse complement strand
CTGAGTTGGCGCCCAAAAGGGTATTTTGACCGATGGTGATAGGATTGCCGTCCGTACCGCTGAGGACTCCCAAGATACTCGCACCGCCGCCGACATCACTACCGCTTCCGACCACCGCCGAAGAGCTGATGCGCCCCTCTACCATTACCGGTCCGGTCGTTCCGGCGTTGAAGTTGATGTAGCTGGCTCCGGGCATCACGGTCGTTCCGGCGTGGAGTTGCGCACCCATTCGCACTTTGCTTGACTCCAAAATCCTTGTATTGTCCGCCGGAATCACATGCTGTAAATAGCGAGGAAACTTATCGACACTCTGGATCTCCGGATACATCCCGTCGAGTTTTAGCGCGATCTCATTCTCTCGTAGCCACGCTAACTCGATCGGCATATTGCCACTCCACGCGACATTTTCCAAGAGTCCGAACGCACCGTCGAGATTGAGTGAACGAAGCGGTGCTTTTTGGAGTGAAAGCGCATAGAGTTTGAGATAGACCGCTTCAACGCTTTGGGGTTTTACATCCTCAAACAAAAAGCAGATCTTGTAGTCCGTCTCACTTACATGTCCCGATTGAAAGAGTTCACTTAGGTGCTTGATCACTTGCACATTTTTGTGACTCTCACCTGTCGCCTCCGCGATATAGGGATTAAAAGCATTCATCGCATTTTGAACAAAATCACGATTAATCACGCTGACAAATTCACTCCCGGTCGTATCGATATTCACACCGCTTTGCGCCAAACTCTCCAAAAAGATCGCCGCTGATCCGAGATTTTCCTCCCAGTTGATGAGCGGATAAGTCGCCTGCAAAATCTTTTCACTATGCTTCTGTCCGCGATCGACCCGCGCGATCCCAAATCCAACCGGTGCACGATAGTTGTCGCCCCCTTGAATCTGCTCTACCAACGCCTTAAACGCCTCTTGTGATGCTACCTGTTCGATTGCCATATTCCCTCCTCTACTCTATCTATTGTTATTGTGGTGACTTCGACCCTCGCGTCGATTTGAACCGCCACCGGAATTTC
>JALVUT010000022.1 GCA_027035445.1 Thermococcus sp. | reverse complement strand
TGGTATAAGGAGCCTCCTCCCCTCAGCAACTATCTCTTTCAACACGGAGTCCCTCTCGTTCACTCAGAGGTGACACTGCTTTTAACAATTTACGTATTTTAACGGAACCCTCACACTTGCTTACCTAACCATCGTTGATGTTGATTGTACCGTAATGTCATCTCTCGGATGATTGATATGTATTGTGCGTTGTATGGGATAGTGGGGGTCTTTTCTCATAAGAGTTAGGCTAACCTTGATTAAAAATTAGGGGTTAATCCCATGATTCGGTAAAAAATTTAAGCTACCTCCCCTCTGTAGGTAGTGGTGACCTAACGCTATGCGTGTCAGTCGCAAGGCGCTTTCAAAGGTTGGTGCAGGGGCCGTAGCTGCAATCATTATAATCGCTATAATAGCGGGTGTGATAGGATACTTCGCCGGGTCAAGGAGCGTTGCCCCCGTAACGACAACAGTTACCTCAGCGACAACCATAACTCAAACCAAGACAGTGACCTCAACGGTTCAGGTAACGAAGACTACGACAGCAACGTCTACATCGACAGCTTCACCCACACCTACATCCACGACCACATCAACTACAACTACAACATCAACCACCACAACAACCACCACGCCCGTTAAGCCCTTGTATCCGGGAGCGCTGCACACCACTGTGATATACCTGATCCAGAATGACGCAAGCACGCGAGTGCTGACTATTAAGAAGGGCGTTGCTGACTTAGGTGTGGTGCCTCCAGACCAGCTTAATGCATTAGCGGGGACAACCCTTGACGGGTATAAGATAATCAAGCAGAACATGGGTCTGTCATTCGACATTACCTATATAGTTCTCAACTGCCTCAAGAAACCTTTCAACAATGTCTTGGTTAGGAGGGCACTAGCCTATGCCATACCTTACCAGATGATTTGGCAGACAGTGTATGCTGGGACTGTGGTGCCGTTAATCGGTGTGATACCCAAGGGAATGATGGGGTGGACTGACTATAAAGTCATAAACTACACCACGAACTTAGCGAAGGCAAAGGA
>JALVUT010000021.1 GCA_027035445.1 Thermococcus sp. | reverse complement strand
ACCAAAACCCTTCAACGCCTACGTGCGCGAGATAAAGAGGGTCTCTGAGAATGTTCCCCTTGTGCTTCTTGCGGGGATAGAGGCCAACATAGAAGAGAACGGACCGGATATCACCAGCTGGCAGGCGGGAAAACTGGATTACGTGATAGCCAGCGTCCACAGGTGGGTGAAGACACCTGAGGAATACCTGGAGCTTGTGAAGCTGGCGCTACTCGATGAAGACGTTGATATAATAGGTCATTTCGGGGCAAGCTTTTCATACGTGGGCCTTCCATCTCAGGAGGAACTTGAGGAAGTTTTAAACATCGCGGAGGCTAACGGAAAGGCCTTCGAGATAAGCTCCCACTACAGGGTCCCGGATCCTGAGTTCATGAGAGAATGCATCAGGAGGGGTATAAAGCTGACCTTCGCGAGCGATGCCCATACCCCGCGGGAGGTTGGGAGGGTAGGATGGAGCGAAAGGATCTTTCGGAAAGCCGGCGGGAAGAAAGAGGATCTGTTCTTCGGGTGGCTCCTTTGATGTGGAGATTTTCTTGAGTCGTACTGCAGCCGTACCTTTAGCCGAATGGTTGAATCGGAGGAGGGAGTTCCGATTCCCCCTCTTGATAGGTTAACCCATCACTCTGAAGCCCAGTTCCCTCAGCTTCCATACTATCTCCAGAGGGAAGCCGACGACGTTGTAGTAATCGCCCCGTATCCACTCCACGAAGAGGCCGGCCCTTCCCTGTATGCCGTACGCCCCCGCCTTGTCCATCGGTTCGCCCGTTTTTATGTAGTCCTGGATGATATCATCGTCCAGCTCGCGGAACTTGACCTCCGTAACAACTGCCCCGCAGTTCTCCTCCCCCTCGTGGATTATGCAGTAGCCCGTCGTTACCTCGTGAACCCTGCCGCTGAGAACTCTAAGCATCCTGAAGGCATGTTCCCTGTCCTTCGGCTTGCCGAGGATATGGCCGTTTATGCTGACTACGGTGTCGGCGCCGATGATAGTACCCCTTACTCTGGTGTAAACTTCCCGTGCCTTCTTCCTGGCTACTTCGACCGCGTATTCCTCTGGTTCTCCCAGGAAGCACTCCTCGGCTGCCCCGCTCGGGACGACCTCGAAATCCCGTATGAATCTCCCCAGTATCTCCCGTCTCCTTGGACTGGCTGAGGCTAAAACCAGCATGATTGTGGCTTAGAGTGAGGGTTAAAAATGTTGTGGGGGATTCAAAAACCCCTCCCTTCACGTTCATTATTTTTTGGTATGGTCTTTAGTCCTTCAATTCGTTTCTGGAGCCTCTTGACTTCCAGCACGAGGGCCAGCAGGAGAAAAACCAGCACCAGGAAGGCCAGCCAGAGTAGGGCGATACCGGCCACCCTATGGTCAGGTGTGGCGAAGTTCACCATCGCGGCAGCCACTAGAAGGACAAAGAGAATGGACAGATCTCTGGTAAGCCTCATTTATGTTGCCCCTTTGTTGTTTTCTCCAGCATCTTCATATCCCCCCTCTGGGGGAGTCCTGATGATCAGGTATGCCAGCAACACTATGGGAAGGATTAGCAGGATTATCTTGAGGACACCCTTCCATGGGGTCACGGCTATAAGTATCACGCCAAAAAACAGCATGGCGAGAATCGTCGCCACTGTCTCAGCGGTCTTCACTCCTTACCACCAATGAGAAAAAGGGAGTAAACTATAAAAAAGTTTGCTAATTGGGCGGTGTCTCAGGTGGTTGCCCATATAGGTATACCCGCCTCGATGAGTCTCTTGAGCTCTTTCCCTATCGGCGTGCTCTTGCCCACCCTGACAATGCCCCTCTTGCTCGGTGTCGCGGTGAAGACGTACTGCTCGCCGCCGTAGAACTTGAGGGGTTCTTTCGCGTAGTCCGGCGAGACGCGGAGTACTATCGTTTTCTTCTTTTCCTCGACTTCCACGGCAACCTTCTCCTTCGGCTTCGCTTCCTCGCGCTCGGTGAAGCTCTTGACGTCGATGCTTATGCCGATCCTTTTCTCCAAGTCGATGATGCGCTTGCCCTTCTTTCCGATTATCGCCGGGATGTCGAACTCGTCCGCGTAGATAACGGCCTTGTGTGGGCTGACTATCTCGACCTCTGCGTAGACGTCGGGCAGGAACTTTTTTATCTCCTGTTTGAGCCTCCTCTCGGCGAGCTTGAACGCCGGAGACTTCTCCTCCTTCCTGACCGGGACGACGCTGACCTCCTCGCCGTAGGTGTAGATCTCGTACTCGAGCTCACCGGTCTCAAAGTCACGAACCTCGATGACGGGCCTCGCGAGGTCTTCCTCCTTCATGCCGCTCGGAACTTTGACGAGGTACTCCAAGGTCAGAACCCTCGCAACACGGCCGGCCCTGATGAAGATAACGGTGTCAACTATCTGCGGTATCATCCCGAGTTCTACCCTTCCAATGAAGCGCTGTATTGCGTCTATCGGCTTGGTCGCGTGGACGACGCCGACCATTCCAACACCTGCAAGTCTTAAATCGGCGTAAACCTTGAAGTCTCCTGTCTTCCTCATCTCATCAAATATCGTATAGTCTGGCCTGACAAGGAGAAGTATGTCACCTGTGAGTTCCATCCTGCCGTTTAAAGCGGTGTACTGGGTTATCTCTTCGCCTACCTGCAGATCACGTGGCTTTTCCATCGTCTTGACAACCCTGCCCATTCCGGCATACCACTCGGCCAGGGCCTGCGCAAAGGTCGTCTTTCCCTCGCCCGGGGCACCCGCTATCAGCACCCCCTGGGCTTTATCTCTCAGCCTTTTCAAGAGCCTCTCACTCAGTTCATACTCATCGATGGAAAGTTTCCTGATGGGTTTGACCGCCGTTATCTCGATCCTGTCGGCAAAGGGGGGCTTTGCTATGACGATACGGTAGTTCCTGAGCTGGACAACCGTGGCCCCGGGTTCGTCGAGTTCGATGAATGACTCGGGATCCCTTTTTGCCCGCTCAACTATATCGTCTGCTATCTCGTGTAGCTCCTCGTCCGTGAGCGCCTCCTTTCGGATGGTGACGAGTTTCCATTCCCCGGGCTTTCCCCTCTTGGCGAAGGGAACCATACCCCCCCTTAGATGGACGCTCATCGTGCTCTCGTCGAAAAAGTCTTCCAGCCTGTGACGTAGCTCCCTCTTCGCATAGAGGTACACCACATCAATACCCCTAGCGATCGCGACGTCCCTCTGAACTCTGTCCCCGGTTATCAGCGTTGCACTAAGGGCCCGGGCAATTTCCCGGATCATATGATCTATCTCGCCCGCCTTGGCGCGCTTTATCTGCCAGAACTCTGGCCTCTTGCCGTGGAATTCAAGGGTTATCTCCCCTCTATCGGCCATCTCGCGGAGCTTTTTAAGCTCTTCCAGCCCCGTGTGCCCTATGGCCCTCCCCTCATTTGCCTGGTGCTCGATCTCGGCGACAACTGACTCGGGTATGACAACTTTAACCTCCTCTTTGAGTGCGGAGAGGAACTGGGTGAGCCTCCCGTCCACTATAACGCTTGTATCAACGACAAAAACCTTCATCTCCCTCACCTCAGAAGCATGAACCTCCTTTGTCCTCTGGGACTTTTTAACTAAAGGTTCATAAAGGTTTAGCAAGATACAGGTACGGTGGGAAAAATGGGGAGGCTCATATCCATTGCCTCCGGCAAGGGGGGCACTGGGAAAACCACGACTACCGCTAATCTCTCAGTGGCTCTGGGCAGGATGGGCTTTAAAGTTCTGGCAGTTGACGCTGATCTAACAATGGCTAACCTCAGCCTTGTTATGGGTATAGATGATGCAGGTACAACGATTCATGATGTTCTGGCCGGCAGGGCCGAGATAACCGATGCGATATACGCCACCGCTTTTGAAAACGTTCACCTGATCCCGGCGGCCATTGATTGGGAGCATGTCATCAGGGCAGATCCTAGAAAACTCCCGGAGAACATAAAGAAGCTTAAATCACAGTTTGACTTCGTTTTAATAGACTGCCCCGCGGGCCTTCAGATGGATGCGATGAACGCGATGCTGAGCGGAGACGAGGTTCTCCTCGTCACAAATCCGGAGATATCGTGTATAACCGACACGATGAAGGTAAGCATTGTGCTCAAGAGAGCTGGCTTAGTAATCCTTGGGTTCGTACTCAACCGTTACGGGAGAAGCGACAACGACATACCTCCTGACGTTGCAGAGGAGGTCATGGAGGTCCCCATGCTTGCGGTTATTCCGGAGGATCCTTCGATCAGGGAGGCCACCCTGGAGGGAATCCCAGCGGTGGAATATAAACCGACCTCGAAGGGGGCGGAGGCCTACATGGGTCTGGCGAAGGAGGTGGCCAGGATTTCGGGTCTCAAGGCGAAAGTTCTTGGGAGTGCCTACTGAGCCCCGAACCGCACCCGATGGAGGTTCATCTCCCTCCCCCCTTCACAGTCTCCTTTCATCGACGGGGGTGTTTTTTGAAAACGTTTTCAGGGAGGAACTGGCAAGTCTTTTCTGGTGGATCTCCAAGCTTAGTGAGGGTGGTAGAATGTGTCTCATAGCTGGGGGAATTGGCAGGGGTATCCGTGGAAAAATGATTGCGATGATCAACGCTGGAAAGCACAGGGGAGGGGATGGTTTTGGTGTATGGACCGACGGGGGTGTCCTTAAAAGCGAAGACTTTTCTGAGGTTGGAAAGATTCCCGATGGCAGTATAGGGCTTCTTCAGTGCAGACTCGCAATGACGGGTTCCAAGGGGTTCATACAGCCCTTTTTCAATGAGCTGATCCTCGTGCACAATGGGGAGGTATACAATCACCGCCCACTGCGTGAGTGGCTGATGGGAAGGGGTGCCCTCTTCGAGAGTGATGTTGATAGTGAGGTTATCCTTCGGCTTCTCGAGTACCTGTTGGGGAGAGGATTGGGAATTGAGTCTGCGATAAAAAAATCGATGGAGTTGCTGAACGGGGACTACGCTGTCGGTCTGAGTAACGGGAGGGATATCTACCTCTTTCGGGATCCGGTAGGAGTAAGGCCCCTCTACTACTCTCCTGAGGGCTTCTTTGCCTCCGAGAAGAAGGTTCTCTGGGCCATTGGAGAGGAGGCCATACCAGTTCGGCCTGGGGAGGTTGTGAAGATATCGGAAACCGGGGTTAAACGGGAAAGAATCTTTGAGTTAAAACCGAGGGGCGATAGCTACTTCAGCCTTGAGCGGGCAGAGAGGTCCCTTGCAAAAACCCTTGAGTACTCGGTCAGAATGATGG
>JALVUT010000020.1 GCA_027035445.1 Thermococcus sp. | reverse complement strand
GCGTGAAGAAAGATAAAATCAGACCAAAATGGGATTGAAAGTGTATCACAGAAAACCGAACCGAGGATTTCTGAATCTCGAGATAAAATCAGACCAAAATGGGATTGAAAGACTCCTGAGCGCTGACATAGAACGTGTTCGCAGTCGTTCCAGGATAAAATCAGACCAAAATGGGATTGAAAGTCCAAATAAGTTCAATATGCTTAAACAAATTATGATAAAATCAGACCAAAATGGGATTGAAAGTGATACGTGTATTGCTAAGTAGTACTTCGCTGTCAACATGATAAAATCAGACCAAAATGGGATTGAAAGTGGAGACAAAAAAATGTAAGGTTGCCGTATTTGATTGCAGATAAAATCAGACCAAAATGGGATTGAAAGCAAGAGTATAACAATATACTATACCTGTATATGTTGTGGATAAAATCAGACCAAAATGGGATTGAAAGAAGTGAAATAAGAGGGGGTGTTGATTATGCAGGATAAAATCAGACCAAAATGGGATTGAAAGCTTCTGTTTTGGATTGTTCAATTGCGTAAGCTCGGTTAGATAAAATCAGACCAAAATGGGATTGAAAGCCGGGTGTTGAAGTTCTTGGTTCAGAGGACGTAGCAAGATAAAATCAGACCAAAATGGGATTGAAAGTTTCTATTTTTTAAAATTGGAAAGTTTTAAATATCTTAGATAAAATCAGACCAAAATGGGATTGAAAGAGAGTTGTAGCACTTGCGTACGCAGCATCAGTGGCACTGCAAGCAGCGGATAAAATCAGACCAAAATGGGATTGAAAGTTGAAGTCTATTGAGAGTGGTGAGGATAAAACGGTGTAATTAGGATAAAATCAGACCAAAATGGGATTGAAAGTAACAACGTTGATTACGTCGTAAAGAGACTGACTGACCGATAAAATCAGACCAAAATGGGATTGAAAGCAGGTGTAAAAGGTAACTCTTCGAGCTGGGACGTACACGAGCTTTATCATGAAGTCTCGATAAAATCAGACCAAAATGGGATTGAAAGTCAGA
>JALVUT010000019.1 GCA_027035445.1 Thermococcus sp. | reverse complement strand
TTACTACCCAGATGCCCACATCGATATGATACTCTACGAGAAGAAGATTGAGAAGAGGATTTCCGAGGGCTACTACGACCTGATAATTCACGAGGAACCGAACACATACTTAAACATCACCTCAAGCCATCATTACATCCTCATAAAAGAGTTCTATAAGGGAAAATTCAAACTGTTCCTTAACAGGAATATCGCACACCCCTCCGGAGGAAGTTAAGCCCCCCTTACCCCAGATGAGCACACCCTGTCTATTTTCCATTTCTGTACGCCAGAGAACAGCCTTGGATAGTTAATTTTAAATACATGCCCCCAATATATCACCCGCAGTAAATATTTGGAGGGATTCGCATGGGTGAATACAGGTTTATAAGATGGTTTGAGGAGCTCAGGAAGACCGATGTGCCCCTCGTTGGTGGGAAGGGAGCCAACCTCGGCGAGCTCACCAACGCTGGGATTCCGGTTCCGCCCGGGTTCTGCGTAACCGCAGAAGCCTACAAGTATTTTGTCAACAACGTGAAGGTCAGTAGAAATGATATTGAAGAGATCATGGGCGAGAAAGCCAAAAGCGGCGTTCTCGAGGAGGTTCTCACAAGCGCCCCGGATGAGCCCAGACCTCTCCAAGACTGGATCATGGACATCGTGGGCAGAACAAACGTCGACGACAGCAGAGAGCTCCTAGACAACACGGCCCTCATAAGGGAGCTCATCGATAGTATGCCGATGCCAGAGGAGATCTCAAGTGAGGTTCTCGAAGCTTACCACAAGCTCAGCCAGAGGTTCAAGAAGGACGCGGTTTACGTCGCCGTCCGCTCATCTGCCACCGCCGAAGACCTTCCGGAGGCTTCATTCGCCGGCCAGCAGGAGACATACCTGGACGTTTATGGAGATGATGACCTCCTTGAGAACGTCAGGAAATGCTGGGCCAGCCTCTGGACTGCAAGGGCAACCTTCTACAGGGCCAAGCAGGGCTTTGACCACAGAAAGGTCTACCTCAGTGCAGTCATCCAGAAGATGGTAAACAGCAAGACCAGCGGCGTCATGTTCACCGCCAACCCAGTCACCAACGATAGGAGGGAGATAATGATCAACGGTGCATGGGGACTCGGCGAGGCCGTCGTCAGTGGCGCCGTCTCACCTGATGAGTATATCGTTGAGAAGGGCACTTGGAAGATAAAGGAGAAGTACATCGCCAAGAAGGAAGTCATGTACGTACGCAACCCCGAGACTGGCAAGGGGACTGTCCTCGTCAAGGTTGCCGACTTCCTTGGTCCGGAATGGGTGGAGAAGCAGGTTCTCACCGAGGAACAGATCATCGAGGTCGCCAAGATAGGTGCCAGGATCGAGGAGCACTACCAGTATCCGCAGGACATAGAATGGGCCTATGATGCCGACGACGGCAAGCTTTACATTGTTCAGAGCAGGCCGATAACCACTCTCAAGGAGGCCAAGACCGAGGAGGTCGAAGAGGTCACCGAGGAGATGGAGGTCATACTTAAGGGACTTGGTGCATCTCCCGGTGTCGGTGCGGGCAAGGTTGTCATAATCCTCGATGTTAACGACATCGACAAGGTCAAGGAGGGCGACATCCTCGTCACCACCATGACCAACCCAGACATGGTTCCGGCAATGAAAAGGGCCTCGGCCATTGTTACCGACGAGGGAGGAAGAACCTGCCACGCGGCTATCGTTGGAAGAGAGCTCGGCATCCCAACCGTCGTCGGAACCAAAGAAGCCACCAAGAAACTCAAGGATGGAATGCTCATCACCGTTGATGGCACCAGGGGTGTCGTCTACAGGGGTGTAGTCAAGAGCCTCGTTAAGGAAGAGAAGGAGAAGGCCGCCGAGGCCCAGGTCGTTGTCGCTGGGGCCCCGCTCATCACTGCCACCGAGGTCAAGGTTAACGTCTCAATGCCGGAGGTCGCTGAGAGAGCCGCTGCAACCGGTGCCGATGGTGTCGGTCTCCTTCGCGCTGAGCACATGATCCTCGGCATAGGCGCCCACCCGATCAAATTCATCAAGGAGGGCAGGGAGGAAGAGCTCGTCAACAAGCTCGTTGATGGCATCAGAAAGGTCGTTGAGGCATTCTACCCAAGGCGCGTCTGGTACAGAACCCTTGACGCTCCTACCAACGAGTTCCGCGAGCTTCCCGGCGGAGAGGATGAACCGATCGAGAGGAACCCGATGCTCGGATGGAGAGGGATTAGAAGAGGCCTCGACCAGCCAGAACTCCTCAAGGCAGAATTCAAGGCCATCAAGAGGCTCGTCGATGAGGGCTACGACAACATAGGCGTCATGCTCCCTCTCGTCAGCCACCCGGAGCAGATAAGGAAGGCCAAGGAGATAGCGCTTTCAGTCGGCCTCGTCCCGCACAAGGACGTTGAGTGGGGTGTCATGGTCGAGACACCGGCGAGCGCGATCATCATCGAAGACCTCATCAAAGAAGGCATTGACTTCATCAGCTTCGGAACAAACGACCTCACCCAGTACACCCTCGCCATAGACAGGGACAACGAGCGTGTCTTCAAGCTCTACGACGAGACCCACCCGGCAGTGCTCAAGCTCATCAGGGATGTTATCCAGGTGTGCAAGAAGCACGGCGTCGAGACCAGCATCTGCGGACAGGCTGGAAGTGACCCGAAGATGGCCAGGAAGCTCGTCAGGATGGGCATCGACAGCCTCAGCGCCAACCCGGATGCGGTTGAGCTCATCAGGAAGACCGTCTATCGCGAGGAGCAGAGGATGATGCTTGAGGCTGCAAGAAAGGCCCTCAAAGAGTGAGGCATTTCAGCTTCTTTTTTCTAATCTCCTTTAATATCTCACCAAAGATTTATCCCTCTATCTCTCTAGAGCCTTTAACAATAACCCGCCGTCTTCAAGCCGTGAAATCTTTGGTATTCCAACGGTTCTAAGCTGGCTCTTTTATCCACAATAAACCTTTTATACCAACGTTTCGATAGCCGTCTCAATGAGAAGTGGAAAAGTCGAAGAGATGCGTGAGCAGATACTCAGTGGGCCGATAGTGAAGACCCTCCTCCTGTTAGCCTACCCTCTAATCATCAACCAGCTCGTTCAGGTTCTCTATAACCTAACGGACACTTTCTGGTTGGGTAGACTTGGAAGGGCCGAGCTCTCAGCACCTGGAACGGCATGGCCCTTGGTATGGTTCTTCATGAGTATTGGCATGGGCTTTGCAACTGCTGGCTTCGCCTTCGTAAGCCAGTACATCGGTGCAAGAGACTACACTAAGGCCAACCGCTATGCAGGGGCCCTGTACTCACTCATGCTGATTTTCGCAACGTTTGTTGGAGTGTTTGGTGTCCTCTCGGCCCCGTACCTCCTCCACTTTATGAACGTTAGCGGAACTGTGTACCCATATGCACTCAGCTACACAAGGATAGTATTCGGCGGGATCCCTTTCTCGTTTACCCTCTTCGCCTTCAACTTTCTCCTGAGAGCTGTTGGCGACACAAAGACACCGGTGAAGATAAACGTAGCAACAGTTCTCCTGAATCTCCTCCTTGACCCGTTCCTCATCTTTGGATGGGTAGGGTTTCCCCGGCTTGGTGTAACCGGGGCAGCGGTTGCCACAATGCTCTCCAATACCCTCGGATCCCTTGTTGGAGGTTACCTTCTCTTCACGGGAAAGGTGGGGATACATCTGACGCCTGAAACGCTGAAGCCGGACACACACTTCTACTCCCGTATCTTCCGCGTTGGTCTTCCCTCAAGTGTGGGATCATCGACAACAGCCCTCGGCTTTGTTCTGCTGACGCGTATCATATTCACACTAGGCGGTCAGTTTGGGAATGCTGACGTCGCCTTTGCCACATATTCCATCACAAACCGGCTGACCAACTTCATGTTTGCCTTCTCCAACGGCATCAGCATGGCAATGGGGACTATGGTAGGACAGACCGTTGGGGCAAAGCTCTACGAGAGGGCCAAGGCCATAGCCGAGAAGACCATGCTGATGAACTTCACTATTCTGGGCACTGGAACCATTCTATTTGTCCTTTTCCGGATTCAGATATTCGGGTTCTTCATCAAAGACCCAGCCATAGTTGCCGAAAGTGCAAAGGTCGTGGAATACTTCTCCGCATCGCTGCCATTCTTCGGAGTATTCTCAGCGGTGAACAACGTCTTCCAGAGCTCCGGACACACGAAGAAGAGTATGATTCTCAGCATGGTGAGGCTCTGGGGAATACGGCTTCCCCTGAGCTACGGTCTTGGAATCCTCATGCGGGATACTGCCGGGATGTGGCTTGGCATGGGGATCAGCAACGTCCTGGGAGCAGTTGCAGCGGTCATCTGGTTCCTAACTGGAAGCTGGATGAAGCGTATCATAGATGGCTGATGGGTAATTTATAGCAGCACTTTCGATAGGTGCCTCATCGTGATGCCTCATGGAACGTAGAAAACTTCAGCGGATGCGTGAGGAGATCCTTAACGGCCCTATAGAGGGCACACTCCTCCACCTAGCCTACCCTTTAATAGTCAGCAACCTAGTCCAAGTCATGTATAACATAACCGACACCTTCTGGCTCGGCAAACTCGGCAGGGAGGCACTGGCAGCTCCAGGCACCAGCTGGCCGATAATAGGGACGCTCATGGCCCTGGGAATGGGCTTTGCAACTGCTGGCTTCGCCTTCGTGGGACAGTACATCGGCGCCGGACGTTATGAAAAAGCCAACCGCTCCGCCGGCGCACTCTATTCCCTCATGCTTGCTTTCTCAACCCTCACAGCCCTGATAAGCTTGGCCATCCTTCCCCAAGCCCTCCATTTCATGAAGGTCACTCCCAACGTCTATCCCTACGCCAAGGCCTACGCCCAGGTAGTTTTTGCAGGGGTTCCACTTTCCTTTGCATTCATGGCCTTTTCCGCCCTCATGAGGGCCTCCGGTGACACGAAAACACCGGTGAAGATAAGCATGCTGACGGTGGGGATGAACATAGCCCTTGATCCGGTCTTCATATTCCTCCTCAGGCTCGGCGTTGAGGGCGCGGCGATTGCCACAGTTCTCTCAAACGGTACAGGCGCCCTCATCGGCGCGAGGATTCTAACGGGTGGGAAGGCCGGTCTGCACCTCACGCGAGAGACCATGAGCCCGGACTTTGAGTTTTACAAGAGAATATTTCGTGTTGGGTTGCCTTCGGCCGTTGGCCAGTCCGCAAACAGCTTCGGGTTTGTTGTTCTCACAAGGATTATCTACGGCTACGGTGACGTGGTGTATGCCGCGTACA
>JALVUT010000018.1 GCA_027035445.1 Thermococcus sp. | reverse complement strand
TAACTTGAAACAAAGAAAATCTGCTGAAAATGGAGATTGAAAGGTATATATCATCGAGCTCATTGTTTATGTACATCTTTAGGAAACAAAGAAAATCTCCTGAAAATGGAGATTGAAAGCTTGCGGTTTCCAAGCTAATCAGACCTCCCTCAGTCGAAACAAAGAAAATCTCCTGAAAATGGAGATTGAAAGTTCATTTTTTCACAGACCCAAATTTTGCACCAGACTGGGAAACAAAGAAAATCTCCTGAAAATGGAGATTGAAAGTAAACTCGTAATTTGAGGTGGTTGTATGGACGACAAGAAACAAAGAAAATCTCCTGAAAATGGAGATTGAAAGACGTACTCTACCAACTGTCCGCCAGTGTATATAAAAGTGAAACAAAGAAAATCTCCTGAAAATGGAGATTGAAAGATAAGACTGGCTATCTTGCTCTTTACTGCTCTAACTTCAGAAACAAAGAAAATCTCCTGAAAATGGAGATTGAAAGCACTTAAATCCTAAAGCTTTTAGCGTATCCTTGTGGGGGGAAACAAAGAAAATCTCCTGAAAATGGAGATTGAAAGACGAACGGCCTGCCAACCCACTCTTCGTTGTCGGTGAACGAAACAAAGAAAATCTCCTGAAAATGGAGATTGAAAGTGCATCGTCTCCACCTAAGTATCTGTGAATACCTAGAAACAAAGAAAATCTCCTGAAAATGGAGATTGAAAGACCTGGACTGGAGGCCTGGTGCACATCCGGATTACAGCGAAACAAAGAAAATCTCCTGAAAATGGAGATTGAAAGTTGGGCAGGCTATCAGCAGCCCTGTATCCTCTCATAGCCTGGAAACAAAGAAAATCTCCTGAAAATGGAGATTGAAAGAAGAAAGCTTCTGCTGCATCTCCGTCTGCGTAGATACTTAGGAAACAAAGAAAATCTCCTGAAAATGGAGATTGAAAGATAACTGGTTTTACGACCATAATATCACCCGTAAGTGTCGAAACAAAGAAAATCTCCTGAAAATGGAGATTGAAAGATAACTGGTTTTA
>JALVUT010000017.1 GCA_027035445.1 Thermococcus sp. | reverse complement strand
TTCTCAACCTTGACGATGCTAACGTAGTCTCCAATCCTTATGTTGTTCTCAGTCATAAACCGCTCAACCTTCCTCATGCAACTCCCTCCGGCCATAGTTGGGGGCCATTAATATAAACCTTGGCTTGAGTTCATCATCTGGGCCCTATCCTAAACCTCGGCTCCTCAATCCATTCAGATTTGCATCGGGGGCACCTACCGGGAACCTTTATCTCGGGTTTAAAAACAAACCCGCACTTCCTGCATTCTGCGGGCCTTATCATGAGAGTTTTTCCTTCCCTCTTCACCGTTCTTTGAATCGTGCGGAGATCTTCCAGGATCGTCTTCTTTGCCCCCCTGCCCCGGAGTCCCAGCACTAGGGTCAGTTCGCTTGGTGAATAATCCATCTCCTCCAAAAGCTTTATTATGCGTGCCCTGCGAGTCATCATCGTCAGGGTTTGGTGGGAGGGATATAAAAACCTAAGGCTCAGGTGAGAGCATGATCCTGGAGACTGCAGGTACGGTTCTTGAGAAGCACCAGCTGTGTGACCACTGCCTTGGGAGGCTTTTCGCCAGACTTGGTAGGGGTACCAACGAGGAGAGGGGCAGGGCAATCCGTTTGGTGCTTAGGATGGAACGGCAGTATCAGGGGCTGTCCCCGTTACAAGAGGGCGGAACGTGCGAAGTCTGCGGAGGTATCTTCGGTAAACTCCCCGACATTGTGGACCTCTGTCGGAAAAAAGTCCAGAACATTGAGTTTTCAACGTTCTGGGTGGGTTCCAGGTTTCCATCCAAAATACTTGAGAGGGAACGCTCCCTATGGGAAGAGTACAGTATAGACGCAGGTGAGAGCATAAAAACCGAGTTCAACCGGGAAGTTGGGAAGCTCCTGAGTGAAAAGCTGAGAAAGGAACCTTCAAAGGATGCGGATCTGATCCTTATAGTTAACCCGTTCAGGATGACCGTTGAGCTCCAGATCAGACCGATATATGTCTACGGCCGCTACAGAAAGCTTGTGAGGGGGATCCCGCAGACTCCGTTGAGGGGATACAGGGAGAGCGTCGCTTCAATAATCTGCAGACCCTTCTCGCGTGAGACCGGCGGGAAATGTGTGTTTAAAGGGGCAGGTCGGGAGGATGCTGATGTCAGAATGCTCGGCGATGGAAGGCCGTTCATCCTTGAGATAAAAAACCCGCGAAGGAGGGGCATTGACCTTGAGTCCGCAGTTGATGAAATAAACTCCAGCGGAAAGGTTGAGGTTCTGGACGTGCGTTTTGTGGATGGAGGGAACGAGGGAGAGGTCCTGACAGGCAGCCACCGAAAGGAGTATCTGGCCACAGTTTTTGTTGAGGGGGGCATAAGTCCAGAAGAAGTCAAAAAGGTCGCAAAAAGGCTGGAGGGTGCCGAAATCCGACAGAGAACTCCGCATCGTGTAAAGCATTCACGGGCGGATAAAATCCGGATAAAAAAGGTGTATCTGGCCGAGGCAAGGTGGGTGGACGGGACTCACTTTGAGCTGAGACTTATAACCGATGGGGGTCTCTACATCAAAGAGCTCGTATCGGGTGACGGGGGGCGGACGAGCCCGTCCGTGAGTGATATCCTCGGCAGGCCAGCGGTGTGCAAGAGCCTCGATGTGTTAAACATCCTCGACGACTGAAAACTTTATAAACGCTTCCTTCTGATTGGGTTACGGAGCCATAACAGGCTTAGTTTGCATGCCGGAAATACGGCCATTAAGTATGCTGCAGCCCTCTTCGCTTAATCGCGGGATGGATAAAAGGCCGTGAGGTGATTGAAATGGTCAAAAAGGCACACAGCTTTAAGAGGAAGACCCGTGGTAAGCTCAGCAAGGAGCCCAGGAGGAGGGGCATTCCCCCGCTTACCAGGTTCCTACGGGACTTCGAGGTCGGCCAGAGGGTTCATATAGTCATTGAGCCCAGTTACCACAGGGGGATGCCCGATCCGAGGTTCCATGGAAAGACGGGAACCGTCATCGGCAAACGCGGGGATGCCTATGTAGTTCAGATAAAGGATGGTGGCAAACTCAAGACGTTCTTTGTCCACCCTGTTCATCTCAGGCTTCAGAAGGGATGAGGATGATAAGTCGGAAGAAGCTTGAGGAGAAATATCTCACCATAGCGGAGGCAAAGGAACTCCTCGAAAAGCGCAGGGCAGAGGGCCTTGAAGAAAACCCCGAGGAGCCGATGTTTTATGAGGCCAGGATTAGCCTTGAACATGCGGAGCGCTTTGTGAAGCTCCGGCCGGAGCAGGCAATGGAGCTCAAAGAAAAACTCACCGGGCTCTTTGACTGGCTTGACGAGCGCCTTGCCGCAAAACTTGTTGACTTGATGCCGGAGGATTATTTTGACATCCGCATCATATTCTCCAAGGAGGACTATACTCCGACTCCCGAAGAGGCCGAGGAGATTATAAGGCTTCTCGATGATTATCGGGAGTGATCCCCTTTCCCTTTTTCTCAACAAAGTATAAAAACTCTGAATTAGTATAATCTTGGGGGAGAGAAAATGGATCACTATAGAAGGCACTCTTATAGGGAGAGCATCGAGAAGAAACGGCGGAACCTTGAGTATGAGGAGTACGCATACATACTGGACTACCTCCCGGAGGGATTCACTGACCTGAAGACAGGAAGGAGAACCGGAAAACCTGTGGCCCAGGTAATCGGTGAGAAGGCCTTCACACTCCTGGAGGTGGCGCCTAAGACCGATTTAATGCTCTATGAGAGGATATTCATCGGAAAGGGCCCACGCGACAAAATCCTTATGATAAACCGGAAAATTTCATATGATGAACTTACTGCAACCGCCAAGGCCGAGCTTCCGTATGTTGTTGAGGAGATCATAAAAAACAATGAAGAGCGCTTTGTCAAGTTTTTCAACCTGGCACCCCCTGTGACCAACAGACTGCACAGTCTGGAGTTGCTCCCGGGTATCGGGAAGAAGCACATGTGGGAGATACTTGAAGAGCGCAGGAAAGAGCAGTTTAAGAGCTTTGAAGAACTAAAGGAGAGGGTGAAAGGCCTGCCTGACCCGGCTAAAATGATGGCCAAACGGGTTGTGGACGAGATAACAGGCAAGGACCGCTACAGACTGTTCGTGGGACACAGGAGGATCTTCAACGTATGAGGGAACGCCTTTTCTCACTTATTTCTAAATACCATCTCAAATCCGATTATGAACTTGGACAGAACTTCTTGGTAGTGCCGGATATCGTGGAAAGGAATGTGGAACGGGCGGAGCTCACGGGGGAGGACGTGGTCCTGGAGATAGGTCCGGGGCTGGGTGTCTTAACCGACGCTCTTAGCAGGGCCGCCGGCAAAGTCTACGCCATCGAAAAGGATCCCCGGCTGGTTGGCATCCTGCGAAGGGAGTACAGCTGGCCCAACGTGGAGATCATTGAGGGGGATGCCTTAACCGTCGAGTTTCCAGAGTTCAACAAAGTGGTCTCCAACCTTCCATACCAGATCTCCTCCCCAATAACCTTCCGTTTTCTGAGACACGGGTTTGAAAAGGCGGTTTTGATATATCAGCTCGAATTCGCAGAGAGAATTGTGGCAAAACCTGGTGATAGAAATTATTCCCGCCTTTCCCTGATGGTTCGGTCAAAGGCCACCGCGGAGATAGTTGAACGTATTGGCAGGGGCGCGTTTTGGCCGCGACCGAAGGTGGATTCAGCGGTGGTAGTTATGGAGCCAAAACCTGAGGGTGAGAAGGTGGACCTCAATGAAAACCTTGTGAGGGCCCTCTTCCAGCACAGGCGGAGTACCGTCCGCGCTGCATTGAAGAAGTCATATCACATGTTTGGCATGGATAAGGCGGAATTCAGGAGAGTTAGGTCTGCACTCTTAACTGTCCCCCATGCGGGGAAGAGGGTGTTCTCGCTCTCCCCGGAGGACATGCTGGAGATTGAAGAGGCACTTAGAGGGATAGGGGTTATCAAGACTTGTCAAGGGGGTCCGGGAGTTCCTTGAGCTTTTGATAGTGCCTTCTTTGTGAGATCCTCCCTGTGTCTCTCGAATATCCCTTTTACATCCGTCTCCCCTTACCTTTTTAAACCCTCTGAAGTGATGTGCTACCATGATAGTGGCCATTGTGGATGGTTACACGGACGAGCCTGCCGGTTTGGGGGTCCCTCCATACCTCGGTATATACCCCAGGTATGCTTACGGGGCGGTAAGGAAGGCTAGGAGGGATGCCAAGGTATTTTATCTGACAGTAGACGACCTTCGGGCAACGTTTGAAGGAGAGGATGGGATACGCACTAGGAACAAGACCCCCAACTTTCGGGACACATGGAGAATCCTCAAAAAGGCGGACGTTATCGTGTACATCGGAGGTCTTCATACTCCGGGTAAATACCTATCGGCGGTTCCTTCCCAGGTGGAGGAGATCGCGAAGTTCCTCAGACCATTTGAAGGGGTTAAAGTCCTCGGGGGTCCGGCTTTTATGGGCTCCGCCCACGCAGGTGGGACAATGATAACGTCCCGTGAGTTTTCGCTGGCTCAATCCATCTTTAATCACGTTGTCTATGGTGACCTTGAGGCCTTTCTTTATGACTACCTGAGAAATCCAGGGGATGTCGATCCCTTTAGATTCAGGACTTACGGGGAGTTGCGTGACTATGCCATCCTCGGTGCGGAGGTTGTGGTGCAGTTTCCGGACTATCCTGACTTCGTTATTGTGGAAATAGAGACCCAGCGTGGTTGCCCAAAAGCGATGGGTATTGGGGGCTGCTCCTTCTGCACCGAGCCCGTTCGTTACCGTGCTGTCGAGGACAGGCCGATTAAAGATGTCGTTGCTGAAGTCCGGGCACTTTATGGACTCGGTGTCAGACACTTCAGGGTGGGGCGGCAGAGTTGTATATTCTCATACATGGCGAAACCGGCTGATCGGGTTCCGGTTCCTAACCCCGGTGCGATAGAGAGGCTCTTTCGCGGCATAAGAGAAGTTGCGCCGGAGGTGAAGACCCTCCATGTGGACAACGCCAACCCGGCCGTCATAGCCAACTATCCGGAGGAGGCCGTAAGGATAGCCAAAGCGCTAATGGAGTATGGAACCCCCGGGAACGTCGTGGCATTCGGCCTTGAGAGTGCCGATCCGAGGGTTGCAAAGCTCAACAATCTGAACGCAACGGCAGAAGAGGCCTATGAAGCTGTTAAAATACTCAACAGTGTCGGTGGAGAGAGGGGGCCGAATGGGATGCCTTGGCTTCTTCCGGGAATAAATCTTATCTTCGGCCTTCCGGGGGAGACCA
>JALVUT010000016.1 GCA_027035445.1 Thermococcus sp. | reverse complement strand
CCCTTATCCTGGCCGGGATCGCGAGCATGGCCTATCCCTTCATCTACCTGCGGGGAGACCTGAACTACTCCCTCGTGGTTTATGGCTCGGTGTTCCTTGCCGCACTGACAATATTCGCCTATTACAGGCTCGTTTCCAGCGAGAACTTCCTCTACTTCGGGAGAATGGAGAACGCGGAGGACGTTGATGTGAGGCCGGGGCCAAGGATAGTGTCCCCCCATCAGTTCGAGGAAATTGCCAAGAAGCTCAACGGGTTTCCAGTACTGGCTTTCCTTAGGGGAACCAAGTCCGGGGAGGGGTGGATAGTTTACAGGATCTCCACCGTGGGAAGGGAGAACGTTATAGAGCCCTCCGCACTCTACAGGATAACCCAGACCGTCGAGGACTACCTGCGGGAGGCCGAGAGGACCGGGGTTCACGGGATCGTGGTGCTGGAGGGATTGGAACTGATGAAGATGTACAACGGCTTCGAGTCCCTACTTAAGTTTCTCTCAACGCTCGGTGACATGGTGCGGCTCTCGGGTGCTTCTCTGCTGGTGATAACCGAGAGGGAGGTGTGGAGTGAGAGCGAGTGGCGGCTCCTCCACAGGATGCTGGAGTGATCACTCCCTGTTATACCCCGAAGAGCGCGTGGGTCATCCCTTTAGCTCCGAAAGCGGCCCTTCGCCGGAGAGCTGTTCAAGCTCTTCTGAGCATTCGGGATGCCCTCATAAGGGGCTCGTGTACCAGTATCGACCGCTATCCTTCCAACTATCCCCTTGACCTCAGTGTCCCTGCTCCCTATGGGCTTCAGACCATCGACGTAGCTCGAGAAGCTTCTTCTCGGTTTCATACGCGTGCCTAACAAGCGGTTCAGATATTGTCATCACGAGATAAAATGAACTCAACAGCGTTTTTTTGTTGAACTCAATTGAAACAAAGCTGGGTCTCAAAGTAACGAAAAGCCAAATGGAAAAATCAAAGCCAGGGATTCAGAACTTGACCTTTATTCCTGTTTCTTCCTCTACTTCCTCAAAGCCTTCCTTCATGTACTTCGCGAG
>JALVUT010000015.1 GCA_027035445.1 Thermococcus sp. | reverse complement strand
AGCGCGAGATACCCTATCGCGGCTCCGAGGCCTCCGTACGCTCCCAGATGGGTCACCACCAGCATCTTATACGACGACCTGGCGGCCTCCGGCGTGCCATAATATGATATCAGGCCCCAGCATGCAAGGCTCATCAGCTCGAAGTTTATGAGGAGCTGTATCAGGTTAGAGGAGAAGACGAAGAGCATTACCGAGAAAATGAATAGATACATCCACGCATAAAACCTTGGCTTACCAGTAACTACTGGGTGGTAGTTGTTCTGCGGCGACATATAGTTCGTGCTGTAGAGCATTATGGCCCCAGCAACAACCGATATTATCAGGGCCATGCTGGCCGAGAAGGGATCAACTATGAAGCCATATACCTCGCCGAGCCCGCTGGCACTATAAAGCCTGATATGGCTTATCGGGAAGCCCAGATAGGCGTAGTAGGCGTAGAAAACTATCCCGGAAAAGATCAGGAGAACGCTAAAGAGCACGTTTACTCTTACAACGTATTTCTCTCCCGATACTATAGAGAGTATAAAAGCGCACAAAGGCAAAAGAGCCAAAAACACCAGCGGCACAAACATGATCCATTCCTCGCCAACATCCATGAATTTAGGGAAAAAAGGTTATGGGCTAAGCCTTCTCTTCTCGAGGTGCTTCAGGATTATATCTGCGGCGGTCTCCGGGTCCGGCTCGATGACCAGCTTGCCTCCCGTTATCTTCTCCATCTCTTCCGTCAGGAACTTCTCCAAGCCTGGCGCCGCCAGGATCTGCGGCACCGTCCCGACGTGGCTGAGCAATCCATGCGCCATATAGTAGAGCACAGCACTCAGTGCTTTACCGTTCATCCACTCCGGCGCACTCGCCGCGAATGGGGTCTTATTGAACGGTGCGCCGAGCTCCCTGCTTATCTCGTAGAGTATGAGTAGCTCCCTCGTGGTTTCAACGCATGGTCCTAGCGGTATCACTGGCGGCAGGTTGAACGCCGCCAACAGCCTCATGAGCCCCTTGCCTGCGAGCCTGATTGACTCCGGCTTCGCTAGACCCGTCAGCGCG
>JALVUT010000014.1 GCA_027035445.1 Thermococcus sp. | reverse complement strand
TCCTTTCCCGGACTACTCTGTTAAAGAGCTCTGTTGCTCCTTTGGGGTAATATTTGGCAAGCCTTTCGGCATCAATGTAGACCCTTACCCCCCTCCAATCACGGCGCTTAGCCAATGTTAGTGCTGTTTTTCCAATGTCTATGTAGATAAGGGAGTTGTTTCCTAGGGTACACCCCGTTGTTACCTGCACACCATCGGTGAAGCAGCTGTTGGTTTCCACTATGGCCAGAATTGATTCATCAACGCTGCCCGAGTAATCAAGCCTGCCCACGTTCAGTTCCTCCATTGCTATCAATGAGGCTCTGATCCCAAGGGCAAGGTATGGGCAGATGTGCCCGTGGAACTCCTCAGCGTACGTCAGGATGCCCTCTGCATCCTTCTTGTCCACGAACCGATTTAGGCTCAGCATGATATCACCTATTAAAAATTAAGTAACACAATTTTAACCTTTTCTATTGATTGATGCTATCAGTAAACCGGAAGCGACCGTCGTGTCCCGGTGGAGCTTCTTTGCTTAGTATCTGATGTTCAGTGCATTTTCAACCCTTCTAGGGCTGTTTTGATATCCTCAACACTGGCTTCATCTTCAAGGGTTGAAAGATCACCGAGGATTTCCCCGCTTGCAAGGGCCTTTAAAACTCTGCGCATTATCTTCCCGCTTCTCGTCTTTGGCAGCTTGTTGACATAGAATATCTCAGCTGGGGTCGCTATTGGACCGAGGGTTCTACGGACACATGCTTTTAATTCCCCTTTTAGATCCTCGGTTGGGCTGCGATCCTCCCTGGGGGTGACGAACGCAATGGGAACTTCACCTTTTATGTCATCAGGTCTGCCTATAACCGCTGCCTCTGCAATTGCCGGATGGAGCACTAGAGCGTGTTCTATCTCTGCGGTTCCAATCCTGTGGCCTGAAACGTTGAGAACCTCATCAGCTCTGCCGAATATCCAGAAGTAGCCCTCGTCATCCTTCATTGCATAGTCTGCCGGATAGTAAACCCAGAGGTTTTTATCGGACCTGCTAAAACGCTTCCAGTACGTCTGGATACAGCGTTCATCGTCTTCCCAGATGCCAAGAAGCATTCCAGGCCAGGGTTTCTTTATCACAAGAAGACCGCGCTCGTTCGGTTTGGCTGGCTCCCCTTTCGAGTCGAGGACATCGGCATCAACTCCAAGTCCTGGGAAGGTTGCAGAACCGGGTTTGAGTGGTGGGAACTGTACCCCCGCCGGAGGGTATATCATATAGCCTCCAGTTTCTGTCTGCCACCATGTGTCAATTATAGGGCATCTCTTTCCTCCAATCACGTCGTAGTACCATTTCCAGGCACTTGGGTTTATGGGCTCACCCACGGAACCCAAGAGGCGTAAACTGGAGAGGTCATGCATTTTAACCTTTTCCTCCCCATGTCTCATGAGCATCCTTATGGCAGTCGGCGCGGTGTAGAAGATCGTAACACCGTACTTCTCGATTATCTCCCATGGTCTGTCGGGTTTTGGGTAGTCTAAAGCTCCCTCGTACATCATGACGGTGAGGCCGAGTGTTAAGGGCCCGTAGACTAGGTAGCTGTGTCCGGTTATCCAGCCTACATCGGCGGTGTTCCAGAAGAGGTCATCGTCCTTTATTCCCCATGCCCATTTCATGGTCTTTGCCGCGTAAACCAGGTAGCCGCCGGTTGAGTGAACTATCCCCTTTGGTGTTCCTGTTGTGCCGCTCGTGTAGAGGATGAAGAGGGGGTGATTGCTCTCAACCGGCACAGGTTCAACATAGTTCTCGGCCCCCTCAAGGAGGCTGTGCCAGTAGCAATCCCTGCCCTCGGCCATATTGACGTCATTGGAGCTCCTCTTGAGGACTACCACGCTCTCGACGCTCGGGGTCTCAACGGGAGCCTTGTCAACGATCTCCTTGAGGTTAAGCCTTTTCCCACGTCGGTAAAGATAGTCAGCGGTGATTACAATCTTTGCCTTTGCGTCCTTTATCCTCGTGGCCAGGGTCTCCGCTGAAAAGCCGGAGAATACAACGCTGTGGATGGCTCCGATCCGTGCACTGGCGAGCATAGCTATGACTGCCTCGGGGATGAGGGGCATGTAGATGACTACCCTATCGCCTTTTTTTTTGACTCCGATGCTCTCTAGGGCGGAGGCGAAGCGGTTGACCTCACGGTAGAGCTCGTAGTACGTTAGTGTCCTCGTCTCTCTTTTTTCGCTCTCCCAGATTATCGCTGCTCTGTTCCTCCTGCCGGCTTTGACATGCCTGTCAAGGGTGTTATAGCTGCCGTTGAGTTCTCCACCAGTAAACCAGCGGAAGAACGGTGCATTGGAGTCGTCAAGGACTTTCTCCCAGGCTTTGAACCACTCTATCACTTTTGCCTGTTCGGCCCAGAACCTTCTGATGTCTTCCACGGATTTTTTCCACTCCTCCCGAAAGGCCTGTAATGGAATGTATCTCTCATTCAGAAACCCTTCCCCAACCCGCATTTTGATCACCGATTTCTTCGGAAAGAGATGTTAGGGATCCTTAAATTTTTTCGGTGATTGTCAAAATGATAATCGTCAAAAAACTAAAACAGGATGGTATGCATGATTTCACAGGTACCTGGATCGAGCTGGAAATAGAAGATTGTGTACCACTACACGCCTAAAACAGATGTTAAAATCTAAATAGTCAAGAAGCGCCGGGGAGTAAGGCACCAAGAACCACCCTGGCACGGCCTGTATACGAATTGACCACGTGTTCAAGGGTCCAGAAGGCGTCTTCACCGATATCGCTGGATTCTATGTAGTTGTCCAGTGCCCTGTTGACAGCATCTTCTATCTCCCGGTATACAGCTGGTATGTTTGAAAAGAAGCCGTAAACATCCCTGATCCGAAATTCAACTATCAGGAGAAAGCCGGAACTTATTATGGTGATGTCAAAGTACTTTCCCTGCTCAGAGCCCTTCCCGAAGGGCAGATCCACGTCCACCGCGTACGAATGGTTGAGCTTCTTGAACATCAGCCTTACCAACCGCTGGATATTCATGTGACTCAGTATGCAGTTGGAGGCCTTCAGGGCCTGGATCGAAAGTTCCTCGGATCTCTTTCTTTTTATTCTTTCCTCTGATAGAAGCTTCTCCAGTTCCTCCCTGATCCTCTCTAGGGATTCGTCCAGGGTTCCCTCCTCAACTACCACGGTTCTCATGGTATCGCCTCCAGGTGGGTTATCGACTTCTTAACATCTATCTTATCCTCAATATCCCTGAGCTGTTCACAGAGTATCTTAAGGGCCTCTACGTCTCGCTCATACCTGTCGTGGGGTCCCTCAAGCCTTCCCCGGATGGTGTTTAGCATAAGGCGAAAGACGTCGTTGCGTTCGATCTCTGCCACCACGTACTCTACGATCTCCAGGTTCTCCCTTGTTTTCTCGTCTCCCTCCGGAACCAGTTCCACCTTAATCGGCATCTAACCACCCCAGAAATAAGGGTGTGAGGGGATAAAAATCACTTGTGGTTCACCAATCAAAGATACAGACGGCTTCATGGGCATCCTGCAAGCAACTCCCAGAGATTCTCAATCTGCTGTACAGGCATAACCTCCCTGCCTTCGAGGCTCCCAAGGATGAGTCCCTGGTTGAATGGGATAACAACATTCGGTTCAAGCGGGAGTTTTTCCCTGATGCCCGGAAGGGCTTTATTGAGAACAAGGATGTGTCTGAGGCCAAGTTTTTTGCTTAACCCCTCTATCTTTCTGGATAGCTCTATGGACTCAGCGGAGGGTTCGGCTACATCAATGACGATATCAACGTACTTGTCAAGGCCCCTACCAAAGTGTTCTATCCCGGCCTCCGTGTCTACTATGATGACCTCCATCTCTCCTAGTTTTATACCCTCAAGGAGCTTTCTCGCGAGAAAGCCATAGGGGCAGGCACATCCTTCCTCGGCCTCCTCAATCTTGCCTATCGTCAGGACGGCCAGGTTACCCTTCCTCGCGAGTATCTCGCCTGGAATGTCGTCGAGCGTCCAGTTGAAGAGCTCCTCATCGAGTTCCCCTTCACCCTCAGCCGCCATGAGGACTCTGGCCCTCTTTTTCCCCCCAAGGTGCTCTGCCAAGGTTTTGACCTTTCGTAGGCCTAACATCCTGTAAAGGCCGGGGTTTGATTCATCGGCGTCTATTATGAGAACGCGGTAGCCGTTCTCAGCAAGGTGTTTCCCCAGCATCGCACTTATCGTGCTCTTGCCACAACCACCTTTACCGCTAATCAGAATCTTCATGGGTATCACCATAAGGCAGAATCGTGCTACGATTTATAAGGGCTTTGGTTAACCTAACAAACTTATATGATCCGTATGCCCAAGTCCGTGGGATAACAAAAAGGGGGAGCATCAGCCCTCCGGCTTCGGGAGGGTGACCTCAACACCGAGAACCTTCCACATGGCCTTGATCTGCTCGCGCATGACGTCGATGGCTTCCGGCTTCTTGAAGAGGTGCTTGAACCTGCCCTGATATTTGAGGTACTCTTCTATGGGTTTCCTGAACTCGATGGTCACTATCTTTCCGCCCTCGCGGGTGATCTTGGCCCCTCCCCCGGGCGGCTGTATCTTGATGTTGTGGAAGTCACCGTTCTCGATCTCGAAGAGCGGCCAGACACCGGTCTCGATGGCGAGCCTGGCGATCTCAACGCCCTTTTCAAGTGGGCTCTTCCAGCCGGTCGGACATGTGCACTGCATCTGGACGAACGCGGGTCCATCAACCTTTGCGGCCTTCTTAACCTTCCTTACGAGGTCAAACGGGTTCCCTATGCTGGTTGTGGCGGTGTAAGGGATCTGGTGAGCGGCGGCAATGAGGGCGACCCACTTCTTGGGCTTGTCCTCACCGATGGAGTATTTTCCGGGCGGTGAGGTTGTTGTCCAGGCTCCGTAGGGGGTCGAAGAACTCCTCTGGATTCCGGTGTTCATGTAGGCCTCGTTGTCGTACATGACGTAGACGACGTTCTGCCTCCTTTCGAGCATACCGCTTAAAGCCTGCATTCCGATATCTGCAGTTCCACCGTCGCCACCGAAGGCGAGGATCTTGCCCTTCCTTCCGAGCTTCTTCCAGGCACTGTCAATACCGCTGGCAACGGCAGCAGCGTTCTCGAAGGCCACGTGTATCCAAGGGGCCTTCCACGCCGTGTACGGGAAGACTGAGGAGACGACCTCCATACACCCTGTGGCGTGTGCAATGGCAAAGGCGTCCGGGTCGCCGAACTTCTCCTCCATAGCCTCGCTGAAGGCTTTGGTGACCAGCTTCATTCCGGTGGCACAGCCGCAGC
>JALVUT010000013.1 GCA_027035445.1 Thermococcus sp. | reverse complement strand
CCTGGCAGTCTGGTGTTCATGTAGCGGGCGAACTCCCTGAAGTTAAGGGGGTTGAAGTAGTACTCGTTGCCTTCTATTCCCCTTCCTGGGAGAAGCTCACTCTCTTTCTTCAGCTCCACGGGGTTTGAACCCGTGGCGACTGCTGTGATGCCCTCCTCTCCAAGCTCCTTCAAAAGAAGCCTCCAGCCTTTGAGGTACGTTATCTCGTCGAGAAAGAGGTATATTTCGCCGTGTCTCCTCCTCAGCTCGTCTATGAAGCCTTTAACTTCCCCTCTTGTGAATCGGTCGCAGGGGATGTAAACCACCCTCAGCGGATCAACCGCCTTTACCAGAGACTCTATGAGTGTCTTGAGGTAGAAGCTCTTCCCTGCCCTTCTCACGCCTCGTATAAGGGTTATCCTCCCCTCGTTTAATGGCACCATTCTGCGCGGAATTCTCTCCTGGACGATTATTTTTGAGAGGTCAGGGTCATTGTGTATCCATTCCCCATCTTTCCACCAGGGGTTGTATCGGACGAGTTTAACTATCTTGGTCACCATGTGTGAAAGTCTGCTTTCATAACTTATAAGGTTTATGAAAGTGTGCTTTCACAAAGGTCCAATTTGTGAAAATCTGCTTTCATAAATTGCCACTTTTATGAGAGGGGACTTTCACAAACCGCACCATCTATGAAAACGGACTTTCGGGGAAGGCCAGACTTTGGGAAAAACAAAGTGAAGAAGAAAAGCTCAAACCTTAATCCCACCCATGACGAGCGCCAGCAGGGCCTTCTGGGCGTGAAGCCTGTTTTCAGCCTCGTCGAAGACGACGCTGTTAGGACTGTCTATGACGTCGTCGGTAACCTCCTCACCCCTGTGAGCCGGGAGGCAGTGCATGAAGATGTAGTCAGGCTTGGCGTGCTTGACGAGCTCCTTGTTGACCTGGAAGGGTTTGAATATCTTCCTCCTCTGCTCCGCCTCCGCTTCCTGCCCCATGCTCGCCCAGACGTCGGTGTAGATGACGTCCGCGTCTTTAACGGCCTTAACCGGGTCGTGGAGGAGCTCGA
>JALVUT010000012.1:812-5312 GCA_027035445.1 Thermococcus sp. | reverse complement strand
TGAAGAACTCCGCCACGGTGGTGAAGTACAACAACGCCCAGGGCGTTTTTCAGAAGATAATCCCGTTCAGGGTTGAACCGGGGGTTGGGTTCATAGTGGAGATAGCATCGGTGGTGTGATATGGAGCGGAACGTCAGCGACACACTCGAAGTTGCAATGGCCCGCAACCCGCATCTACGCAGGTACGTTAATGGGTTCGTTAAAAAAACCGGCAAACTCCCCGAGTTCTATGGTCAGCTGAGTAGGGACATGAGGGACATAAAGTACCCCAACATAATCTATCCCGTTGGGGATCCCATATTCATCCACATCTACGGTGATATTCACACCAGAAAGCGGTACATAATAGTAGAACCCAAGATAACCGATCCGGAGGAGGGAACGAAATACGAAGCCCTCAAAGATAAGATACTGGAGCTGGCCCCGGAAAAATCCATACCCGAGGAGCAGGATGCTTTCGAGCACTTTCTGGATGGCCTCTTTGATGAGGCGTTGGCTAAGCTTTCCAGCGGTGGGGGGGGACTTCTGCGGAGAACCAGGCTCCCATTCACCCCTGAGGAAGTGGAAAAGTTCAGGTATGTCCTGAAGAGGGACATAGTTGGCATAGGCCCGCTTGAGCCTCTTATGCGGGACCCGTACATTGAGGATATCCATGTGGTCGGTGCCAACTACGTCTCGCTCATTCACAAGATATTTGAGGTGATGCCGACCAACATCACCTTCGGCGACAACATCCGTCTGGCCGACTACTTCAAGAACCTCAGCGAGAGGATGGGAAGGCCTGTAAGTGACAAGAACCCGATCGTCGATGGGACCCTACCGGACGGCTCGCGTATCAACATAATCTACTCTCCCGACGTCAGTATAAGGGGACCCAGCGCCACCATCCGTAAGTTCTCGGCTACCCCTATAAGCGTCGTTCAGCTTGTGAAGTGGGGAACATTCTCGGCGGAGGTGGCGGCATACCTCTGGCTTGCCCTTGAGTACGGCATGAGCGTCTTCGTATGCGGTGAGACCGCCAGCGGAAAGACCACCACTCTCAACTCGATCATACCGTTCATAAAACCGGGCGCAAAGGTGTACACCGCAGAGGACACCCCCGAGGTTATAGTACCCCATGAAACCTGGCAGAGGCTGGCCACGAGGGAGCGCGGTCCGGAAGAGAGCAGGGTGACCCTTTTTGACCTTTTGAAGGCCGCCCTCCGTTCAAGACCCAACTACATTATAGTCGGAGAGATCCGTGGTGTTGAAGGTGCCATAGCGTTTCAGGCCATGCAGACTGGCCACCCGGTTATGTCCACGTTCCACGCCGGTGATATAAAGAAGATGATACAGCGTTTCACAGGATCTCCGATAAACATCCCTGTTACTTTCATTGACAACCTCAACATCGCCCTATTCCAGCAGGCCGTCTACGTGAAGGGGCGGTTCCTTAGGAGAGTTCTCAACGTGGTTGAGATCGAGGGGTACTACGAGGAACTGGGTGGCGTTGCCACGAGAAACGTCTTTGAGTGGGACGCGGTCGGGGACAGACACATCTTCAGGGGGATGAACAACTCGTACATCCTGGAGAGAAAGATAGCGGAGGTAGTAGGTTACGAGGATCCCAAGGAGATATACAACGAGCTGTTTCTGAGGGCTAGGATAATCAGCAGGATGGTGGAGCTTAACATAACCGGATATAACGAAGTGTACCGCGAGATAAAGGGTTTCTATGAGCGGGGACTGGAGGGGTTGAGCTTCAGGGTGTGAGGTGGTACTATGGCCGACGGAAAAGCGGGCGTCTTCGTGCAGGCGGATCTCAATATCCGGGACTACCTAAGAAAGATTCTGGCCCCTACCCTAGTGGCCTCCGTGATCATATTTATGGCGGCCTCTCTGCTCCTGCGTTTCGTTGCCCTGAGCAGGGTCATAAGGATGATACTTTACCTGGTGTCGTTTCTTCCCATGATGTACGCGGTGTCCTACCCCAGCGCCAAGGCCAGCGGTAAGAGGGTGCGGATAAACTCAAAGGTTCCCTACTTTGCCACGTACTTCGCGGTGCTGTCAACGAGCGACGTCAGCAGGAGTGAACTCATATGGAACGTGGCCACCGAGAAGATCCTTGAGCCGATAGCCACCGAGATGAAGAAGGTGTACTACCTTATAGCCAGGCTCCACAGGGGGATGCCCGAGGCGCTCCGTTTTCTTGCCAGGAGGACCCCAAGCAAGGTCTTTGCCGACTTCCTCGACAGGCTGGCGTACTCACTGGACAGCGGCGTTGACCTCAAGGACTACCTCCTCCAGGAGCAGAAGACGGTTATGGACGATTATGAGACGTTCTATGAGGGGGCCCTGTACGATCTGGACGTCTTCAAGGAGATATACTCCTCGCTCATAATATCCGTCGTATTCATGGTCACCTTCATAATAATCGGCCCCATAATAACTGGCCAGGACATAGTCGGACTCAGTGCTTTCATGCTCATTCTTGTCCTGGCCACCGAGATAGGGATTCTGGTTATTATAAAGTACAGGATGCCGGAGGATGCCATATGGTCAGCGTACGCGATAACCAACGAACGCAGAAAACGCATAATGCACTCCCTGGTTGTTTCAGTGATCGGTGTCGTTGTGATGGCACTCGTTGATTATCTGATCCTCCGCCCACACCTCAACCTGTCCTTTTTGATGCAGGTTGCCATAGCCCTCTCTCCCCTGGGATACGTGGGTAAGGTTCTGGAACGCGAGGAGAAGAGCATACTCGTGAAGGACGAGAACTTTCCGGCGTTCATGAGGAGCCTCAGCTCTTCCCTCGCCGCCAGTGGTGCCTCCCTGCATCTGGTTCTCAAGTACCTCAGCTTCCATGATTTCGGGGTTCTGACCAAAGATATCCACAACCTCTATCGCAGGATCTCCATAAGGATAGATAACGACAAGTCTTGGAAGCACTTCGCGGCCGACACAGGCAGCTGGCTGGTGGGCATATTCTCGGACATATTCAAGAAGAGTATCAACCTGGGCGCCGACCCGGAGTACGTTGGGATGGTGATCTCCAGAAACTTTGAGAGGCTGATCAGGCTGAGGCGCAAGAGGGCCCAGAACGTCGCCAGCTTCAGGGGTGTTATCTACGGTATCACCGGGGCATTTGCCTTTTCAGTGGCGGCGGCCTTTGAAGTGGCGCTTTACATGAACAAGCTGTTCTCCAACATGCCCATTCAGGGAGGCTTCCTTAAGAACATAATATTCGTGCCATCGGCGAGCGGGTTGGAGATAACGAGCTACATCATAGGTGCCATCCTCATCATCCACTCCCTGATGTCCGCCGTTTCGATAAAACTGGCCGACGGTGGACACATTGGAGTCTCGATCTACTACTTTGTTGTCCTGATGTGGCTCTCCGCCATGGGCCAGTACATTGGGAGCATGATAATGGGACGTATGATGACCTTCTCGTCGTCGATGCTGGCTGTGCTGGTACACTCCATGGGGGTGGTGGTATGAGAAGACTGCTGATATCCCTGCTACTACTACTCCTTCTCTCTCCCCTGGCAGGAGCGTCCTCCTTCTCAGGATGGCTGCCCGTTCCGGATCGGGTCACCCTAGGCGGTCTTCAAGTGAACTTCAAAGACGTTTCGATGGCCGATGGCTCCGCCCTTATTATTATCACCCAAAACGGGACGGAACTGCGCGAGGTTCTCCCGGTCGGTGGTGGGCTTAACTGGAGCGGCTACGGTCTCAATTTGAGCGAGGTTATCATGGACGGGAACACCGTCTACGCGCTCGTTGATTTCAGGCTTCCCTACCTCCTCCAGGGGCAGAGCATACGCTTTGGGAACTACACGGTGAAGCTGGTTTCAGTTTCGGAGGGTGCGGCAGTATTCAGCGTCTCCAACGGGTCGTCTGAGAAGACGGTGAAGTCCTCCGGGGGCAACGTTTCCTTTGGCAACCTTGAGCTGTCCGCAACCCCGATGCCGGTGATGTTCGACGGCTATCTCCTCAGGGGCCATTCCATCAAGGTCGGTGAGTGGGCCGTGAACTTCACCGGCTACAACGTCACGCGGGAGAACGGGAACCTAGTAGAGGTCGTAGAACTTGAAGTGGGGGATAAGGAGTACTACGTTGAGACCGGCAAGACCCTGGAGGCCGGGGGGCTGACAATCGATGTGCGGGATCTCATCGGTGCCGAGTACCTGAGGGTTAAAGTAAGGCTTAAGGGGGCGTACGTTACCGCGTCGGTTGCACCCTCCTTCGATGGATGGCTTCCGGTTGGGAAAACTGGGAAGGTAGGCCCGTACATCGTCAGAGTCGAGGCGGTGCTCAACGATACCGCCTACGTCTCCATTTCCAACCCCTGCGGGATGCCCCTGAAAACGGGCTTCGTGTCGGTCGGGAACGTTTCACGCGGGCTTTACTACGGTGGCATCCTCATAGGAATCCCTGAGGTCAGGGAGAGGGCCGGTATAAAGGAAGCGCACGTGATTGCGTTCCTTAACGGGTCGCAGGTGCCCAGGGTGAAGG
>JALVUT010000012.1:0-802 GCA_027035445.1 Thermococcus sp. | reverse complement strand
TTCCTGAACGTCTCCCTTCAGGCCCCCCCGAACGCCACCCAGTACAGTCCGATCAACGGGAAAGTTATCCTGAGGAACACCGGAAAGACAGATCTCCGCTACGTTGAAGTCGCCCTGAACGTCTCGAAGGCCTTCCGGGTTAAGTTAAGGGGCCTCCCCTACCTCCCGGTGCTGAAGCAGGGCGAGAGCGTGGAGATCCCTGTGACGATAGTTCCCCTAAAGGGTGGCAATCTCACGCTGGGCAACGTCCTGGTGACCGCCCACGCACCCTACGAACTCTCCTGCTACGGCCTGAAGGGAATAGAGTTCACGTCCGGGGGCAAGATCATCCATGTTGCACCCCTCAACATCAGCTACCACCTGACGCTCTCGTCGGAAAACGGACGCGTTGGCGAGCCGCTGGGTGTTAACATTACGGTTACCAACACCGGGGGGTCCGGAGGGGCCTTCAACCTAAGCGTGGCGGTTCCCGAGGGCTTTGGAATCGTGGCCAGGAACTTCACACTGTACGGCAAATGGCTTCAGACACGGGGCTGGATCGGTCCGCGGTCTTCGAGGGTATACCACGTAACCCTCGTGCCGACGAAGGCCGGAGAGTACAAACTGACCGCGGCCCTTGGAGGCTACGGGATTCTGGTTCAAAACTCGACCGTGATAACGGTTGCAGCGGCACAGCCATCCTCCCAACGGGGTGCCCCCGGGTACAACGCCACGTCCAACTCCACCTGCCAACCCAAGGTCGTCACCGAGATCGTTAAGGTTCCGGTGCCTGCAAACGCGACTGTGGAGCGGGCTGGGCTTT
>JALVUT010000011.1 GCA_027035445.1 Thermococcus sp. | reverse complement strand
TCGGGAGCGCAATATACGACAGACTCTCGCGCTTCGGAAGGCCGAAGGTGAACCTCGACCATCCGGCTGTTATCTTCAGGGCCGAGCTTATTGGCGAGTCCTTCTTCCTCGGGATAGACACGACGGGTGACTCTTCGCTGCACAAACGGCCGTGGCGTGTTTACGACCACCCCGCCCATCTGAAGGCGAGCATAGCAAATGCGATGATCGAGCTTGCCGGGTTGAACGGCGGTTCCGTCGTTGACCCGATGTGCGGAAGCGGAACCATATTGATCGAGCTAGCATTGAGGGGTTATGGTGGGAAGATATCTGGAATCGAGAAATACATGAAGCACTTAAAGGGAGCGAGGATGAATGCCCTTGCGGCAGGGGTTCTGAACAGGATTAAGTTTATTCACGGAGATTCCACGAAGCTGAGTCTGTACATTGACAGCGCTGATTTCGCCATAAGCAACCTCCCCTACGGCCTGAAGATAGGGAGGAAGAGCATGATACCAAAGCTGTACATGGAGTTCTTCTCCGAGCTGGCCAAGGTTCTCGAAAAGCGCGGCGTCTTCCTGACGACGGAGAGAAGGGCGATAGAGAAGGCCTTTGAGGAGAACGGCTTCGAAATCAAGCACCACAGGCTCATAGGGCACGGCGGGCTGATGGTGCACACGTACATGGTTGAGTAAGTAACTCTATAAAAAATATATAGATATTTAGACTTATATAGGAGCATGATCTAAACTATATTCTATTGCGACAAAATTTATAAGTAAACCGGCGGAGATGCCCACCGGTGAGGCCTATGAAACAGGTCATAGCTTTGTCCGTGATTTTTATACTGGTCGCTACCGTGGCGGCCAGCGGATGCATAGGGCAGAGTAGCACTGCACCCACTTCAAGCAAACCCACTCAGACTATATCCCTCCGCACCACAGGTGCCACATTTCCCATGTATCAAATTCAGAAATGGATCAAGATTTATCAGAGCTCCCACCCCAACGTTAAAATTGAATATCAAGGGGGAGGAAGCGGGTACGGTCAAGAAACGTTTCTAAAAGGACTTACCGATATTGGCCGAAGCGACCCCGCTGTCAGCGCTGATATGTGGAAAAAATTCCTATCAACCGGGGATCAGCCCCTCCAGTTCCCGGAGATAGTCGGTGCTGTTGTTGTAGCATACAACGTGCCAAGAATTGGAACAGGGTTAAGGTTAAGCCGGGCCGTTCTTGCCAAAATATTCCTGGGAGAAATTCAATACTGGGATGACCCGTCCATCAAGAGCCTTAACCCGGGGCTAAAGCTCCCCCATAAGAGGATAATAGTCATTCACAGAAGTGATGCCAGCGGAACCACGAAGATATTCACCACATACCTCAGCCTCATAAGCAGCGAATGGGCCAAGAAAGTTGGAGCGGGTCTGGTGGTAAACTGGCCGGTTGACAGGCTCGGAAGGGGATTAGCCGGGAAGGGCAACCCCGGGGTTGTGGCCATACTTAAAAACACTCCGTACAGCATAGCATACACGGAACTCTCCTATGCTATAAAAGACAACCTGACAGTTGCAGCCCTAAAAAACAAGGCGGGAAACTTCGTTCTGCCAACAAATATAACCATAAAATCTGCAGTTTTAGCGATTAAATCCTATATCCCGGCACCAACCGAGGGCTATAAAGAAAACCTCACGCAGCTCCTAGATGCGCCGGGGAAGGACTCCTATCCAATAGTTGCCTTTACTCACCTCCTTGTGTGGGAGAACAAAGGTGGAAAACATTACAGCAGGGAGAAGGCCAAGGCAATAAAAGCATTTCTGAAGTGGATCCTCACCGAAGGACAGAAGCCCCAGAACCTCGCACCCGGTTATGTCGGCCTTCCCAAGGAAGTAGCAGAGATCGGCCTTAAGGCGGTCAGCATGATTCAAAACTGAGTTATCCATGTCCATTTTCAATTTTTGAATTGCCCACAGGAGGCCGGGAAGTGATAGCATGGAAGTGAGAAGGAAACTGGATGTATTTGACATAATATCCTTTCCTGTGATCCTAGTAATATTCCTGCTCTTTGCTGGAATGCTCTTTGTGTTTTTCAGAAGCGCCCTTCCTGCACTGGAGCACTTTGGAATAGATCTGTATATTAAGAACATCTGGCAGGCCTCTACAGTCCCACAGAAGGAAGTATACGGTATAGCCGCAGCCCTCTGGGGAAGCTTTTACACGTCCCTCATTGCGATCCTGATTTCCCTCCCTATATCAACTGCGTTTTCTGTCTTCATCGTTGACTATGCCCCCAGGGGCCTGAAAAATATCCTCACAATACTCTCCGATGTGATGGCTGGCCTGCCCACCATAATCTATGGTATATGGGGGGCCTTTGTCCTGGTGCCATTCCTGAGGCATTGGGTTATGAAACCGCTTTATAGATATTTTTCATTTATACCTCTCTTCAACTATCCTCCCGTTGGGGGATACAGTTACCTCTCGGCGGGGGTTCTTCTGGCAATAATGATCACCCCTTTTGTTTCCGCAATTATGCGCGAGGCATATCAGATGATCCCCATTACATACAGAGAAGCAGCATACGCCGTTGGGGCCACCAAGTTTGAGGCCACACGGATACTCCTTGGCTACATCAAGCCAGCAGTGATCTCTGGGGTAATCCTGGGGTTTGGGAGAGCAGTTGGAGAGACCATAGCGGTGAGTCTCGTTATAGGCAACACGTTTAACCTGACTTACAAGCTCTTTGTACCAGGATATACAATTTCCTCACTCATAGCCAATCAATTTGGCAACACTTTTCTTTACACTTACATGACATCCACTTTGTTTGCTGCCGGTTTAGCACTCTTTGCCATAGGGCTTGCTGTTAATATACTAGGGATTCACATACTCAGGAGGTGGGAGAAGAATGTTCAAGTTTAATCCCAACCGAAAGGCAGTGGAAAAAGGTTTTCTGTTTACCATCGGCCTCCTCACAGTGGTCGCCGTGCTCCCCCTCTTTTATATACTATACACCGTGACCCTGAAAGGACTGCCCGTGATCCTGAAAAGAGGAATCATATTTTTTACGGGGACATTCTCAGAGGGAGGTATAGGCCCTGCCATAGCAGGAACCTTCCTTCTAACGTTCCTATCAAGCTTAATTGGGGTACCCCTCGCGCTGATGGTAGGCATGCACTCCTACGAAAACCCAAGAAGTACGTTAGGAAGGTGGACTAAAGCCCTTCTCGAAATAATGATGGAGTTTCCCACAATATTGGTGGGAATTTTTGTCATGGCGGTTCTTGTCATTCCTATGGGGACTTACTCGGCTATAGCAGGTGCCTTTGCTCTGGTTATAATCCTCCTCCCATATGTTGCCGTCTACACCCACGAGGCCATGAGGGGGATCCCCTTCACATACAAAGAGGCAGGCTACGCCCTCGGCCTTACAAGAATCAAGGTGTTATTCAGAATACTTGCCCCGATGGCAAAGCGGGGGGTACTAACAGGCGTCCTAATAGGAATTGCAAAGGCCGCGGGGGAGACTGCTCCATTGCTGTTCACTGCAGGAGGGCTCTACGAGAGCTACCCAACATCGATAACCAAACCTGTGGGCACTATCCCCCTCTTAATATATCAACTAATACAAAGCCCAAGCCCACAGGATCATGCAACTGCATGGGGTGCCTCCCTTGTCCTGATGATGATTTTCATCGCCGTGTTCATCCCCCTAAGGATGAGCCTTAAGGAGGTGAAACTGTGAACTTCGCAATAGAAACTTCTGAGCTGAATGTTTACTACGGCCAGAGTCACGTAATAAAAAATGTCAATCTACAGATTCCGGAGAAGGGTATTTTCGCCCTTATGGGGCCCAGCGGCTGTGGGAAGAGCACGATGCTCAGGACTTTCAACAGACTCCTCGAGCTAAAAGAGGATATCCGGGTTGAGGGAGAGGTTCGTCTCTTTGGAAAGAATATATACTCCCAAGAAGTTGATCCTATCGAGGTCAGAAGGCAGGTGGGTATGGTCTTCCAGTACCCCAATCCCTTTCCCCACATGACAATATACGAGAACGTCGCCATCGGGCTGAAGCTCAACAGGCTCGTAAAGTCAAAAGAAGATCTGGACGAAAGGGTGGAGTGGGCGCTCAAAAAAGCGGCCCTCTGGGACGAGGTGAAGGATCGCCTGAACGATTATCCCCGCAACCTGAGCGGTGGTCAGAAACAGAGGCTTGTGATAGCGAGGGCCCTGGCGATGAAGCCAAAAATACTTCTAATGGATGAACCTACTGCCAACATTGACCCGGTCGGGACAGCCAGAATAGAGGAGCTTCTTTTTGAGCTAAAGGGGGACTATACGATAGTTTTAGTTACCCACCTACCTGCCCAAGCCGCTAGAGCTAGTGATTATGTTGGTTTCTTATATCTGGGTGAATTAATAGAAGTGGGACCAACGAGGAAGGTCTTTGAGAGCCCCGAGCACGAGCTCACCGAGAAATACGTCACGGGGGCCCTGGGGTGATAGGATGAGAAAACTCCTTGACATGGGAATTGAACAGCTGAAAAAACTCATAAGGGAAATGGGAAACGATGCCCTCTCATCCCTCCAGCGGGCAAGTAAGAGCCTCGGTGGAGAGGGTGATTCCATAGCAGATATATCGAGCGAGCTCCACATCCTCCACGGGGAGGTGTTGAACATCGCAACAGAGCTACTCGTCCGCTACTCACCGGTGGCAGGCGACCTGCGCTTCATCCAGAGTGCCATAGACGTCTCATATGACCTTTACCGGATCTCTCGATACGCTATGGAGATAGAGAGGACAGCCAAAGTCGTAGGGCCCTTTGAGATGACACCACTCCTTGATAAGGGCTTCAAACTGACACTCAAAGCGCTTAAGACCGCAATAGACGCCTTCGAGAACCTCGACGAGGTAGCTACCGGGAAGCTCCTTGAGCTCGACAGGGAGATAGACGGCCTTTATATACGCTCCCTACAAGGAATACGGGACCCAGAAAAGTGCTCACCGGTGGAAGCACTCCTTATGAGGCACCTAGAGAGGATAAGCGACCATGCAAAGGACATAGGGGCACAGGTTATTTACATCAAGAAGGGAAAGAGGGTTTAGTAGACTTCTTCCTTTAAAACTCCTATGCCCTCAATCCACGCCTCTATTTTGTCCCCGTGCCTCAGGGGGCCAACTCCGGCAGGGGTCCCTGTGGCGATGATATCGCCCTCCTCAAGGGTCATTATGCCCGAGACATACTCGATAATCTCCGGGACTTTGAATATCATCTCCGCAGTCCTTGAGAGCTGTCTGAGCTGGCCGTTGACCTTCAGCCCTATCTCAAGATTCGAAATGTCG
>JALVUT010000010.1 GCA_027035445.1 Thermococcus sp. | reverse complement strand
ATGGCTTCAATGTGAAACTCAAGAAGCACTGGACGGGGAGCTTGGGCTACCTAATAACGACGGCGATAATAGGGCTTTATCTCCTAGATGGGGGGCCAATAGAAAGAATAGGATGGGCAACTGTTCTGATGTTCGCTGAGTACCAGCCCTGGCTCGATGACAACTTAGCGGTGCCTCTAGTAGGGAGTTTACTGTTCCTCATCTACTGAGCCCACCTCACCTTAAGACTGTCCCTCTTCACCTTGTCGAACTCAGCGACGAGTGCTCCCCCGGTCTTCTCCATGAAGCCCTCGACGTCGGTGATGCCGAGTTCTTTGAGGCCGATTGCATCTACGCCCTCTGGGATCCCCTTCGCCTCAACGTTTATCCCGATGTGCATCTTGATACTGACCGGAGAAACCGTAGCTATTGAGATGCTGAGCTTCCTACCATCCACGTAGATGTCGTCGCCCTTCCTAGCGGTTTTAATGCCGTATTCCCTGAGAACCTCGCAGAGTTTGGCTATGAACAGCTTCTGTAAAGCAGAAGCAAGCAGAACGTTAGGGAAATCGAAAACCTCAATTATGTAGTGCACCATGTCGTCGCTCTTGATCTCCTTGCTCCCACGGAGGTCCTCGATGTCTATCATCTCCTCAACTCTAACGTCGCACTTTCCGCGGAAGACAACGAGAGAGTTGCCTAGGATTCCAAAGTTCCTGTAGGCCCAGTGGCTCACTATCGCGGAACCGTCATAGTCTATGCGTCTATCCTTTACGATGAGCAGCTCCATGATATCACCCCATCCTCCCAAGGAGTTTTCTCAGCTCCTCAAAACTTTTGGCGTCTCTCCACATATGTATAAACTGAATAGAGGGGGCGGTGGTTTTAACGTCTTCGATGTGTATATCCCTATCGTCCACGTAGATGACTTCCTCAATAGTGTAGCCCATAGAGGCCAGCTCCTCAAGGCTTCGCCTTATCATGTCGGCCTTGTTCGGATGGCCCTCGATCTTAGGGAAAAGGAAGTAGTCCCAGAGGCCGAAGCCTTCGAGGATAGGCCTCACCTTCTCCTCAA
>JALVUT010000009.1 GCA_027035445.1 Thermococcus sp. | reverse complement strand
CTTTAAAAACTTCTTTCTTTAATCAGGTCGGGCAGTTTCCGGGCGAAGGCGTCCGCCCCAAATGCCTCGAAAAGAGGCTGATGACGCCTGTTCTCTCCAGATTCGGAGGTGACGTCGTGGCTCTCTTTTTCTGAAGTTAACCTTTTTACACCTTTGTCTCATTTTTCTCTGGGTGTTGGTGTTGAAGGAAGGCGAACTCGTGAAGCGAATACAGGACATGGAGGTATTGCTTGAGTTGATGAACGAAAAGTACGGGGAGATGAAACGGGATAGGGAGGTCCTTGAAAGGGCAATAGCAGAACTCAAAGAGGAGAATGCTAAATTAAAAGGTGAGTCCAATGGAAGAACTTAGAAAAAGACTCCTCGAACTTTCCAGACAGGAAGCGTCGCTTAACTTCAAGATGTACGAGCTTTTCGAAGAAAACAGGATCCTCGCCATAAAACTGGCCGGTTACATCGCCGAAAACAGACTCCTCGGTGGGGACTGGAACGATGAGGAAGCTAAGCGTGTCATGGACAAGTACCTGATCAGGAAGACGGACGGTAGTGAACAGCCGGTAGAATGAATTCAGTGAGGAACATCCCTGTCCACAAAACGTTTAAAAAGCTTTGATGTTACCAACCCCCGGTTAAATTCCGGGCGAAGGCGTCCGCCCCAAATGCCTCGAAAAGAGGCTAATGACGCCTGTTCTCTCCAGATTCGGAGGTGACGCCCTTGAACCCGGAAGGAAGAATAATAACAGGTGCAGTCCAGGTTATAGTAGTCCTCATGCTCTCACCACTGATGGTGGGGATACTGAAGAAGATCGAGGCCAGAATTGAGTCGAGGAGTGGAATAAGCATATTCCAGCCATACTACGATTTGGCCAAGTTCTTCAGGAAGGAGACGTTGATTCCAGAGGGAGTAGGGCCCTTCTTTATTATGGCCCCCTTCATAGCCTTCGGTGCGATGCTCACCTTACCCTGGGTGCTTCCCATAGTAGGCAACTTCCCTAGCTGGTTCGCGCCGACGGTTGACTTCTTTGGCGGAACCTTCATCTTCGGCTTGGCCGCTA
>JALVUT010000008.1 GCA_027035445.1 Thermococcus sp. | reverse complement strand
AGAGGCTCAACCTCAAGCTCATCGAACCGCTCCGCGACTTCTACAAGGACGAGGTTCGTGAGCTGGCCAGGGAGCTCGGACTGCCGGGGAAGATATACAACCGCATGCCCTTCCCCGGGCCGGGGTTAGCGGTCAGGGTCCTCGGCGAGGTGACGCCGGGGAAGGTTGAAATAGTCAGGGAGGCCAACGCAATAGTCGAGGAGGAAATCGAGAAGGCGGGACTAAAGCCCTGGCAGGCCTTCGCGGTTCTTCTCGGCGTTAAAACCGTTGGAGTGCAGGGCGACGTAAGGGCCTACAAGGAAACGGTAGCCGTTCGCGTTGTTGAGAGCCTCGACGGAATGACCGCCAACGCGATGAACGTCCCCTTTGAGGTGCTCCAGAGAATAGCATTCAGGATTACGAGCGAGATTCCCGAGGTCGGAAGGGTGCTCTACGACGTAACCAACAAGCCCCCCGCGACGATAGAGTTCGAGTGAGGTGATTACATGATAGTTATAATGGACAACGGGGGCCAATACGTCCACAGGATTTGGAGAACCTTAAGGTACCTCGGCGTCGAGGCGAAGATAATACCAAACACTACCCCTCTGGAGGAAATCAAGGCGCTGAATCCAAAGGGCATAATCTTCTCGGGCGGGCCCGATATAGACAGAACGGGTAACTGCGAGGCAATTCTTGAGCACTACGACGAGTTCAACGTTCCAATCCTGGGAATCTGCCTCGGACACCAGCTCATAGCGAGGTACTTTGGAGGGAAGGTTGGAAGGGGCGATAAAGCGGAATACAGCCTCGTTGAAATTGAAATAATCGGGGAAAACGACCTCTTCAAAGGCTTTCCAAAGAAATTGAAGGTCTGGGAGAGCCACATGGATGAGGTTAAAGAACTCCCGCCGGGATTTGAACTGCTCGCGAGGAGCGAGACCTGTCCGGTTGAGGCCATGAAACACGGGAGCCTTCCAATATACGGCGTCCAGTTCCACCCTGAGGTTTCCCACACCGAACGAGGAGCAGAGGTCTACAGGAACTTCGCGGGGCTCTGCGGGGAGCTTTAGTTCC
>JALVUT010000007.1:5103-5366 GCA_027035445.1 Thermococcus sp. | reverse complement strand
GTGGGTACTTCTTTTGAAGTGGAATTCCTTTAAATACCTGTGTGCATTTTCAGGTATGCAAATGAGAGCTACAAAAAGGAGCGAAAAGCATTTATATTCCGGGAATTAGCAAGATTTAAGGTGGGGGAAACAAAGAAAATCTCCTGAAAATGGAGATTGAAAGCTGGAGCGTTCTTGAGCCACTCTATGACGCTGTCGAGCTTGAAACAAAGAAAATCTCCTGAAAATGGAGATTGAAAGATATCTAATGCTTTAATCAAACT
>JALVUT010000007.1:0-5003 GCA_027035445.1 Thermococcus sp. | reverse complement strand
CTCTATGTTCATTCTTTGAAACAAAGAAAATCTCCTGAAAATGGAGATTGAAAGCAAACACACAACATCAATTGCAGGCTTCTGCTCATAGAAACAAAGAAAATCTCCTGAAAATGGAGATTGAAAGATATCTAATGCTTTAATCAAACTCTCTATGTTCATTCTTTGAAACAAAGAAAATCTCCTGAAAATGGAGATTGAAAGCAAACACACAACATCAATTGCAGGCTTCTGCTCATAGAAACAAAGAAAATCTCCTGAAAATGGAGATTGAAAGGACCATCCGAAGATGAAGTGGACATTTCTGAACTCTTTAGGGAAACAAAGAAAATCTCCTGAAAATGGAGATTGAAAGATGAAGTAGCCGCATCCGTTGCAGATGTCGTATGCCGTGAAACAAAGAAAATCTCCTGAAAATGGAGATTGAAAGAGAATAGTTGCTATGTTTTCTGGAAGACCAATTAGAAACAAAGAAAATCTCCTGAAAATGGAGATTGAAAGATGTAAATAGACCAACGGTACACTTCCTCCCAGCTGTGAAACAAAGAAAATCTCCTGAAAATGGAGATTGAAAGTTAATATCCGACAGTTTCTCTAAATCCCAAACATTCTTTGAAACAAAGAAAATCTCCTGAAAATGGAGATTGAAAGAGAATAGTTGCTATGTTTTCTGGAAGACCAATTAGAAACAAAGAAAATCTCCTGAAAATGGAGATTGAAAGATACTTGCAGTAAGGACAGACGGTATGTGCACTAGTTATTGAGAGAAACAAAGAAAATCTCCTGAAAATGGAGATTGAAAGGCTCAGCCGGTGCCCCATAGAGTCTCCCCGTCCTCTTCAGAAACAAAGAAAATCTCCTGAAAATGGAGATTGAAAGACATTGTACTCTTTTGCTATGTATTTTACAAGTCTAGGAAACAAAGAAAATCTCCTGAAAATGGAGATTGAAAGTCGGAAACGTCGCAGGAATAACTTTCGTGGTTCTGTATGGGAAACAAAGAAAATCTCCTGAAAATGGAGATTGAAAGTGAGCTATGACGATAACTGCACCGTGCGTCTTGAACTTCTGGAAACAAAGAAAATCTCCTGAAAATGGAGATTGAAAGTAAACACATACTGTCCAGTTTTCCAATCGATAATAGTATTGAAACAAAGAAAATCTCCTGAAAATGGAGATTGAAAGTCTATATTTCTGAACACTTCGACGTATCCAGAGCGTTCGAAACAAAGAAAATCTCCTGAAAATGGAGATTGAAAGTTTGGATTGTTTATAAACATCTCAAGTTTATCTCTTGTTTGAAACAAAGAAAATCTCCTGAAAATGGAGATTGAAAGACCTTTTCGTGGACCTGGTCCACCTTAGGGTGGGAAACAAAGAAAATCTCCTGAAAATGGAGATTGAAAGTACATACTTCATTACGGAGATATTCAATAGGGATATTGAGAAACAAAGAAAATCTCCTGAAAATGGAGATTGAAAGTCATCTATCACCTTAATTTCGATGTTGTCAAGGTCGAAACAAAGAAAATCTCCTGAAAATGGAGATTGAAAGACCATCCCATACATATTCTTTCACCTCCCATAAATAAGAGAAACAAAGAAAATCTCCTGAAAATGGAGATTGAAAGTTTGTACTGTACGCTTTAAACTCTTTGTGCGACATTTTGAAACAAAGAAAATCTCCTGAAAATGGAGATTGAAAGAATGCTTTCGCTCTCAGTTTATCTATTCTCTCTTGCACGTGAAACAAAGAAAATCTCCTGAAAATGGAGATTGAAAGACATAGAAATACCCCGCAGGGCTCATTTTCGCAAGTACACGAAACAAAGAAAATCTCCTGAAAATGGAGATTGAAAGTTCCAAGGACCTACATTGATCCAGACAATGATCCTATAGAGAAACAAAGAAAATCTCCTGAAAATGGAGATTGAAAGTTTAGGTTGTTGTGCAGAACGAATGGTTGCGTAAACACCGAAACAAAGAAAATCTCCTGAAAATGGAGATTGAAAGGTATTTATATTGTCTTCTGTATCGATGTCGTCAGTGCTATGGAAACAAAGAAAATCTCCTGAAAATGGAGATTGAAAGTCAACGTACTCTACCCACTGCCCGGCCGAGTAAACAAGAAACAAAGAAAATCTCCTGAAAATGGAGATTGAAAGCTTAACGCTGGACGTTCAACGTAAATCAGCTCGTCGTCGAAACAAAGAAAATCTCCTGAAAATGGAGATTGAAAGTCGTTTTGTCTGTGAATTGTATGTCCACTAAGTCGTCGTGAAACAAAGAAAATCTCCTGAAAATGGAGATTGAAAGCTCCCTCTCAAAGTATTCTGACGTATATGTCCTCTTGACATTACGAAACAAAGAAAATCTCCTGAAAATGGAGATTGAAAGATCCCTTGACCTCAAAGACTTCAGCCTTCTTTGCCTTCGAAACAAAGAAAATCTCCTGAAAATGGAGATTGAAAGATTTCTAATATGCTTTAAAACTTTTATCATGAAGTCTGAAACAAAGAAAATCTCCTGAAAATGGAGATTGAAAGGCTCGAAGTCTCTCGTCACTCTCTTTATTTCTCTCTTTAACTCTGAAACAAAGAAAATCTCCTGAAAATGGAGATTGAAAGACTATTTTTTCTGTTTCCATCTTCCTCACCTCCTGATCTAGGAAACAAAGAAAATCTCCTGAAAATGGAGATTGAAAGTTTATTCTGTTGAAGTCCACTCGTGGATGGTCGTCCACTCTGAAACAAAGAAAATCTCCTGAAAATGGAGATTGAAAGTACTCTACCAGCACTGTCTGTACACCATCCTCAGGCTGGAAACAAAGAAAATCTCCTGAAAATGGAGATTGAAAGCTCCCTCTCAAAGTATTCTGACGTATATGTCCTCTTGACATTACGAAACAAAGAAAATCTCCTGAAAATGGAGATTGAAAGTCTCTGTGCAATGTCAGGATGTGGCAAATCGTATCTCGCGAAACAAAGAAAATCTCCTGAAAATGGAGATTGAAAGGCTACTGCTTCAGCTTTATTCATATCTATCTGTGAAAGAAACAAAGAAAATCTCCTGAAAATGGAGATTGAAAGGCATACAATTGTTTCAGCAATTGCGGGATATATCTATTGGAAACAAAGAAAATCTCCTGAAAATGGAGATTGAAAGCGGTATTGGTTACGCTGTTGCCGAATACGTTCTCAAGGAAACAAAGAAAATCTCCTGAAAATGGAGATTGAAAGTTTATACCATCTCCGTAAAAGCAGGAAAAATTTTAGAAACAAAGAAAATCTCCTGAAAATGGAGATTGAAAGTGTGCCACTTCCAGGACTTGCACAGACAGTAGTTGCATCGATAATACGAAACAAAGAAAATCTCCTGAAAATGGAGATTGAAAGCTCTGACTCCGTGAAGTCTTCCTTCAGACTCCAAAGAAACAAAGAAAATCTCCTGAAAATGGAGATTGAAAGACCACACTCTACCAGCTCCGATAAGCACCGCAATAGTTGGCGTGAAACAAAGAAAATCTCCTGAAAATGGAGATTGAAAGACAAAAACTCTCACATTTTACTGTAACACTGTCATACGAAACAAAGAAAATCTCCTGAAAATGGAGATTGAAAGATGTCTTTAGTGGACAGCATGAAAGCAAATGACATTGCTGAGAAACAAAGAAAATCTCCTGAAAATGGAGATTGAAAGTTGCATCAACAGTAACATTTGCAAGCTGCCTCATTGCCCGAAACAAAGAAAATCTCCTGAAAATGGAGATTGAAAGACTATTTCAAGTTCTATATCTGCCATATCTACCACGAAACAAAGAAAATCTCCTGAAAATGGAGATTGAAAGTTTATACCATCTCCGTAAAAGCAGGAAAAATTTTAGAAACAAAGAAAATCTCCTGAAAATGGAGATTGAAAGTATCAATTACAACCACAGCATTAAGTAGTTTTACTCCTCCGAAACAAAGAAAATCTCCTGAAAATGGAGATTGAAAGTTAACTCGTTGGGAACTTCCTGAAACTCGTCAACTAAGAAACAAAGAAAATCTCCTGAAAATGGAGATTGAAAGTCTTTCGTTAAACCGGTTTTAAGCGTGATTTCGTTAGGAAACAAAGAAAATCTCCTGAAAATGGAGATTGAAAGCTTCAGATTCATAAGTATATTATGTAGTTGTTCTATTGCGAAACAAAGAAAATCTCCTGAAAATGGAGATTGAAAGTTTTCAGAAAATTTGGGTATAAATAGTTTGTATGGTGCATAGAGAAACAAAGAAAATCTCCTGAAAATGGAGATTGAAAGCCTTTTTCATCCAATTTCGGCTCTGCAAATATATCCGCCATAAGAAACAAAGAAAATCTCCTGAAAATGGAGATTGAAAGGTGCATTAATCTTTTCACATGCAAGTGGCATGAAGTATTGAAACAAAGAAAATCTCCTGAAAATGGAGATTGAAAGTTTTCAGAAAATTTGGGTATAAATAGTTTGTATGGTGCATAGAGAAACAAAGAAAATCTCCTGAAAATGGAGATTGAAAGTCTGAACATTTACCGTGATGTTTTGCATACTCGCATTCAGAAACAAAGAAAATCTCCTGAAAATGGAGATTGAAAGGTGCACACGTAAACTCCGAAGTGGTCATAGTTCGCTGAGAAACAAAGAAAATCTCCTGAAAATGGAGATTGAAAGTTTCACCATACTCGATAAATTCTTCCAAGCTCAATTCGAGAAACAAAGAAAATCTCCTGAAAATGGAGATTGAAAGGTGCACACGTAAACTCCGAAGTGGTCATAGTTCGCTGAGAAACAAAGAAAATCTCCTGAAAATGGAGATTGAAAGGTGCACACGTAAACTCCGAAGTGGTCATAGTTCGCTGAGAAACAAAGAAAATCTCCTGAAAATGGAGATTGAAAGTAGTAAAACAAAAAGTTTTGATGGTAGAACTAACTGAAGAAACAAAGAAAATCTCCTGAAAATGGAGATTGAAAGTTTCACCATACTCGA
>JALVUT010000006.1 GCA_027035445.1 Thermococcus sp. | reverse complement strand
AGTTTATTAATCAAAAAAAAGAAAAATAGTAATAAGTAGTAGAGATTCTACTCTACTACTTACATATAACTAATTTATCATCCTTGTTATTTAGTACTATCTTATAACCAAATAATTCAACATACCTTCTATATATATGATTTACGTATATGTGGTCACCATCGCATTTAATACATGGTGTGTTTAATACTATAGTTTTATTATTATCTAAAGATATCTCACATTGTTTATTATTGCTTATTATGTTATTAACCTTTCTAGTTATAACTTTATTATCTATTTTAACATTGTGTGTGATATCTACGTATGCATAAATAGCTATATCTCCGAATACAACCACAATCATAAGCAATATGTCAACACCTACTACTATAGTAACTATAATATCTATTAAATCTCCCTTATACTCTTTATATCTAATTTCAAAAGCTTTTTCTAATACATAAAATATCAAAAAGTAGAATAATACCATAACAAACAATACATATATTAAATCTTCCAGATTCACATAACCATTTTTGCTTACCAGATTAATTCCTAATTTTAAACTACCAATACATAATAAAATAATGATCATTGTTATTATTATTCTTTTTAGCATTTGTTACTCCTTTAATTTAATTCTATGTTTTCTTTTTTTATCCATCTACCTAGCAACATTTCGTAAAACAACTCATCTAGTATATAACCTCTCTTTTCACAAAACTTAACTATATCATCTGGATGCCATACATTATCTACATATCTTACATCATCATCTTCTATATTAGGATCGATAGTTTCTACAGATCCATTGGGATGTATTAAATACAAAGTATACCATTTACTAGATAACTCTGCTGTTAATATAAGCACAGTCATCTCATCTCCAGCTTTTCTTATAAATATTAAAGGTATATTTCTTTCTGAAAGATACATCTTATACGTATCAGTATTTTCTAACACGCCATTCTTCAGCTTCTTCCTTAGATATAACATGGTTCAGAAGGTTCTTACTAATAAAATCTTCTGGGATTGAATCTTCATTTCTTTTCTTAATATAATTTTCAAACATTTTAAATCCTTC
>JALVUT010000005.1 GCA_027035445.1 Thermococcus sp. | reverse complement strand
GAATTCACTGGTAATGCTTGCATCTTTCTTTCTGGTCATCCTTCTCTCCACGGACGGAGTTCTTTCCCGGCTCGATGGACTTGTACTCCTCGGGAGCTATGTGTTTTACTTAACGTGGCTTCTCAGGGAGCACGCAAGGGAAGAGGGTGACGGTATAGGAAGGGGAGATGCAACCCCGCTTGACTACGTGTTTCTGCTCCTTCTAGGCCTGGTTCTTGTTCTGGGAGCCAAGCTCGTGGTTTACGGGGGTGAAAATATTGCAGAGGCTATGGGAGTCTCGGATTTCGTAATCGGGGCGACGATAGTCGCGATTGGAACCTCCCTTCCGGAGATGACGAACGCCATATACGGGGCCGTGAGAAACAGGGGCAGCATAAGTATAGGCAATATTATAGGAGCGGACATAATGAACGCCCTCGTGGTTCTGGGGGTTGCATCCCTTATACGGCCCCTTCAAACCGGTGCGTCCGTCCTGACAGTAGTACTGGTATTAGCGGTGATGCTTCCGATGACAGCATCACTCAAGAAGACCCGCGGCCTAGGAAGACCCCTGGGGATATACTTCCTGGCGGTCTACATAATCTACCTGGTGCTTATGTTCTCAGGAGTGGAACTCTAAAAGTTTTTAAACTCGAGCCCCACCTCCAATCGGTGGTGGAGATGAAGCAGCTATGGGCACCATGGAGGATCGAGTACATACGCTCACCAAAACATGACGGCTGTATATTCTGCGATTTTCCAAAGGAAAAGCGGGACAGGGAGAAGCTCATCCTCTACCGGGGGGAGCGTGCATTCGTCATTATGAACAACTATCCCTACAACCCCGGTCATGTTATGATAGCACCTTACAGGCACGTTGGAAAATGGGAGGACCTGAACGATGAGGAGCTCCTTGAAATCATGAAGCTCTCCCAGCTGGTAATAAAAGCCCTGAAAAGAGCCATGAACCCCGACGGGTTCAACATGGGTGTGAATCTGGGCAGGGTTGCGGGGGCAGGAATAGACGACCACGTTCATCTCCACATTGTCCCGCGCTGGAACGGTGACACAAACTTCATGCCGGTTGTGGATGATACGAAGGTCATACCGGAATCACTGGAAGAAACCTATAATGAGCTTAAAAAGGAAATAGATAGCCTTCTGAAGGATTAAATCTCGATTCCCTTCAACAGGATCCTCTCCCTTTCATCCCATACTTCATCCTCAATTTCGATTATTACCGTTCCGTTAAATACAATGGCGTAATCTCTCAGGGCATGCAGAATTCTAAGGAGGCTGTTAAAACTGTTGTATATCCTCAGATATTCAAGGCAGTTGATGTAGATGACCCCTGAGGAACCCTTTTCCCTAGCCTCCTTCATATATCTGACACACAGCTCACTGATCAGTGCCAGATTCGTAGGGGAGATCGCTTTTTCCATTGGTGTGTTGGTTACGGTATAAACGTTCCACTGTTTCGGATACCCGCGCTCCCTGACAAACGCCAGAACCGGAAAAGATTCAAATTTAGCGAGGATTTCCCGGGCTTTTTTCTTGTTCACTACGTTAACCTTCTTTAGTCCTTTTTTGTTTGCAGTCTTTTCAGGGATTATCAGTTCAATCCTGGCTCTTATGAGTCTCGAGACGTATGCCATCAGGAGAATTCCAATAAGGAACCCAATGAATATATCAAGAGCACGGAATCTCACGCCTGCTCCCTTTGCAAAAGGATAAAGCATAAGGATAGCACCCATCGAGGAGTAGAACAACCCAAACCTCCTGAAGTCCCTCTCCTTAGAGGAGAGCTGAATCATAATACCAAGAAGGAGCAGTACGTATCCATATTGAGCGGTATGGATAACGTTCATAAACCGCCTGAGTGAGTCCCCCGAGAAGAACACCTTCCCAAGGATTTCGTAAAGGGGGTTGAAAACTAGGATCAGGGGGAGCCCCGTAAGGTACATAAGCCCTTTCGGCTTTCTTATATAGACCAGTAAAGAAACTCCAATTGCCATACAAACACCGGAGAATCCCAAGAAAATCTTCTGGAAAAAGTAGGTTTCATCGGGAGCAAGCGCCGTAAGAAAGAGGAACCAACCAAAGGAGTGCATCAAAAGCGCCGTACTTCTTTTCTTTAAAGCGACATAAACTGTATAGATGGCAAACGGAGTCCCCATGATTATACCCATGAGCTTAAACAGATCCCCATACCCAATCATCTTATCCCATCGAAGTTTACTGGCGCTTCATATTTTTAATACTTATCCCCTCCTATCTGACAGAATGATAATATTAGAACCCAGATTCCAACGTTTTCCTATAATGCCAAAAACGAACGGACTTTTTTTGCCCCAGCATGACGTTGCCCCGGGCTACCTCCCCTTCACAAGCTTCTTCCACTTCTTCCTTGTCCTCCTCCAGCAGCCGGGTGGCATGAGCTCCCCTTCCGGACAGTAGCCAAGCTGAACGCAACGTGGTCCGAGTTTCGCCCACTCTATCACCGGCCTCAGCTCCTCGTTCTTTGCGATCTCCTCCAGCATCTTCCACGCTATCTCCCTTATCTCCCACTGTGCCCTCTCACAGGCTCTCAGACCAAGGAAGTGCTTGAACTCGCGGAGGTTCATCGTAACGACGATTTTTGTTCTGACGGCCTGGGGCAGGATGAAGCGCGCGTCCTCCTTTGGAACCCCCGTTTGAACGGACTTGATGTAAAGGTCTCTGGCGTCCCTCATCAGGTCATACCACTGGTACGCCAAAAACGGATCTTCCAGGATGCTCTCGGGTATGGTAAACTCGTACTCTGCAAGTCTCCTGCGTATGGCATTCCCGATGTTTTCTTTCAGGTTCGAAACAACGGCAAGGGCCTTGAGTATGTTGGCTCTCCTGGTCAGGAAGGGGTCCACATCTTTATAGAGGATCCTCAGTAGCTTTTCAGAGTCTCTACCTTTAGTGTAACGGAGGTATCCAATTTTCCGGTTTTCATAGTAGTTCAATGCACCTTCAGGAAGCCCCAGCTCGGATAGCATGAACATCGCGTTCTCCAGAGCCCTTTTGCTTGAGCTAACAAACGTCACCTCTGCCCTCTGAAAAGAACCGTCCCTGAAAACCACTCTAATGTGCCCATCCCCATCCAGGTATCCCCTGAGGAAATGGGACCAGAGGTCTTTGGGAACACCTTTAATAACCCTGTCAAAACTGAGGGTTTTTGCCTTTCTTTCCGACACTCCCCATTTCTTGAGGTCCTTAATTAGCTTTTTGTTTCCGATCCACATCCTGACCGTGTTTCTGTCCTTTTGGGTTCTGACCTTTACCCCCTTTCCGATACGTTCTGCAATCTCAATCAAAAGGGTTTTTTCAAGGTTTTTCTGATCAATCACAAGGGAATTTCTTGATTCGTTAATGCTTCCATTCGCCATTATGAAACCCAGGATGTAAGCCCTATCTGGATCTGTGATCTCCTCGAAGAAGTCCTCATTCACGATCCTTCCATTGTAAGCCTTCCCTGCTTTTAGAGGGGTAACCCCATAGGCCCTGAGTATCGAGAGGATTGAAGTGGGGTGAAGCCCCGCTATCTTTGCTATTTGCCACGACGAGAGACCATCTTCTAGGTACCACCTAACGATCTCCTCTTCCTGGTTTACGCTGAGCTTGCAGTGGGGGTTCCTCTTTTCTCCGGAGGACTCGGGGAGTTTATGCCCTTTTAAGCCCGCACAAGAAACGAACTGATATCTCTGGCTCTGCTGGGTGTAGCTCGCCAGGCGGTGGCGAACTAGTTGATGACTGCATACACGAGAACAGCCTTCAATCGCGAATGTTAGTGTTACGTGCTCCAGAATCGACTCATGTCCGTAGCCAAGAACCTTTGGAAGATGAGCTTCAACGTCCCCTTTGTTCATCCGCTTGAAGGCATCAGTGCTCCATTCGTTCCAGTAGCTTATCAACGCTGCCCACGTGACGGTTTCGAGTGGATTTTTTGTATAGTTGACAAGAGTAACCCTGATCCCGCTGCCCATGGTCGCCACCAAGGATAGCGCCACTTCCCCCTTATTAGCTTTTTTGAGTTAGAGGACGATCGGCGGTTCAGCCAGTGGAATGGGCCTGAGGGCATCAGAGCCTCAATGAGGAAACCAAAAAGAAAAAGCATCAAAACACGACTTCCTCCTCAGCAGGGGTGGAAGCCGAGCTTTCAGGGGTCGAGTCCGGTAGCGAAAAGAACGCGACTATCTCCAGGATAGCCGCAATTAGGATTATAAAGACGCCGATCATTATCACGGTCAGTATCGCTCCGATTATGTAGAGCAATGCAACTGTGCTGAACATTTTGACCCCAGTCTCCCTGGCGACCAAGTCATAGCTCTGTTTCATAAAGTACGCGGCCACTGTCATAATGATCGCAGCGACAACTGACACCATGCCTATCCCCAGTATATGTCCGGAGAACATCCCTAAGAACATGGGCGCTAAGAGCATGGCTACAAGCGCCAGAACTGACGCTATTATCGCAAGGACTGTAGCCCACAGGTATTTACTGAATATTTCCTCGTTACCGGTGGCATCGGAAATCCGTTTAACACCCACCAGTTTCAGTATGAAACCCACAAACCCAAGGCCAACGAGGGTCAGTATTGCTCCGATCCCTCCCCAGACCTTTGCGTCCTTCAGTTCTGCCATGGGATCACCTCGACTGTTCCATCGATCTGAATTCTTAAAAAAAGTTTCCATGGTCATGGGGAACTTCAGGTTTCAAATTCCATCGGAAGTGCATTGCAGACCATTTGAAATCATCAGTGGACACGACGTTTGGAAAGTTTTCATCCCATAACGTTCAAAAGGTTTCAGTTGAACCGACCAGCAACCGACGAAAGGATTATTAAAAGCAAACGCCAGCTTTAAACGGTGATGCACATGGTGGTTAGCCTCTCAGGGAGGGATATCCTCTGCCTTCAGGACTTTGAAAGGGAAGAGATCGAGACGATTCTCAAGACGGCCGAGATGATGAAGATATGGAACAAGATAGGCAAGCCGCACCGCGTTCTCGAAGGTAAAACACTTGGCATGATATTTCAGAAGCCCTCGACCAGAACGAGGGTCAGCTTTGAGGTCGGGATCTACCAGCTCGGTGGTTACGGTCTCTACCTCAACGCGCAGGATTTACAGCTCAGACGTGGGGAGACCATAGCGGACACCGCCCGCGTCCTCAGCAGATATGTCGACGGAATCGTCGCAAGGGTCTATGCCCACAGGGACATTGAGGCTCTGGCAAAGTACGGCAGCATCCCGGTGATAAACGCCCTCAGCGACTTCTCTCATCCATGCCAGGCTCTGGCGGACTACCAGACCATCCTTGAGAAGAAAGGTAGAATTCAGGGCGTTAAGGTTGTCTACGTCGGGGACGGGAACAACGTGGCACACTCACTCATGATAGCCGGAACCAAGCTCGGAGCCGATGTTGTTGTCGCCACTCCTGAAGGCTACGAGCCTGATGAGAGGGTTATCAAGTGGGCTGAAAAGAACGCCGCCGAGAGTGGTGGTTCCTTCGAGCTCTTCCACGACCCGGTCAAGGCCGTCAAGGACGCAGATGTAATCTACACCGATGTCTGGGCCAGCATGGGGCAGGAGGCCGAGGCCGAGGAGAGAAGGAAGATATTCAGACCGTTCCAGGTCAATAAGGACCTCGTCAAGCACGCCAAGCCGGACTACATCTTCATGCACTGCCTCCCGGCTCACCGCGGGGAAGAAGTTACGGACGAGGTCGTTGACAGCCCGAACAGCGTCGTCTTCGACGAGGCCGAGAACCGCCTGCACGCCCAGAAGGCCGTTATGGCCCTCGTCATGGGCGGGATTAAGGTCTGAGAGCTTTTCTTTTTCCTTCGTTTCCTTTCAACATCGGGCTTGATGTGAAAGCCCGTTTTCATGGATGGTGCCGTTTGTGAAAGTGAAGTTTCATAAAAGGGAAGTTATGAAAATCAGCTTTCATAACTTGGGCTTTCTGTGAAAGTGAAGTTTCACAAACCTTATAAGGTATGAAAGCAGACTTTCACACATGGCGGCCAAGATAGTTAAACTCGTCCGGCACAACCCCTGGTGGAAAGGTGAAGAATGGATACGCGATGACCCCGATCTCTCAAAGATAACCGTCCAGGAGAGAATTCCGCGCAGGATGGTGCCATTAAACGAGGGAAGGATAACCCTCATACGGGGTGTCAGGAGGGCCGGTAAGAGTTTCTACATTAAAACCCTCATAGAGTCGCTGGTGAAGACAATTGATCCGTTGAAGGTGGTTTACATTCCCTGCGACCGATTCACAAAAGGGGAAGTTAGAGGTTTCATAGACGAGCTGAGGAGGAGACACGGCGAGATATACGTCTTCCTCGACGAGATAACTTACCTCAAAGGCTGGAGACTTCTCCTAAAAGAGCTCGGGGAAGAGGGTATTACGGCGGTTGCAACAGGTTCAAACCCGGTTGAGCTGAAAAAAGAGAGCGAGTTACTTCCAGGGAGGGGCATAGAGGGCAACGAGTACTACTTCAACCCCCTCAACTTCAGGGAGTTCGCCCGCTACATGAACCGCACGCTGCCAGATATCACGTTTGAGTACAATAATCCAGAAATTGATAGACTCATTCCATGGTTCGAAGAACTCGACGGCCTGTTTTATGCCTATCTCCAGACGGGCGGCTTTCCAGAGGCTGTGCTTGACCTCAAAAAGCACAGCAGGATAAGTGAAGAGCGCTACGAAGAGTTCATAAGGCTTGTCCTGGGGGAAATCGCGAAATCTGGAAAGAACGAAGAGGTAGCTAGGGAAATTCTTGAGGTAATCCTCAACCTTAGAGGCAACAGGGCAGACTACGTGAGTATTGCAAGGAAAGTGGGAGTTTCGCATCCAACGGTCAAGGAGTACCTCTCGACCCTCGAAAGTGCGAGATTGATATACACGCTCGAAGCATGGGGCGTCTCAAAGAAGCGCCACGCCCACAGGAAGGAAAAGAAGATAGTCTTCCAGAGCCCACTGATAGCTTTGTCCTTGGCGAAGTACATGGGTGAGGATCCTTTTGAGTTCCTCGAGGAGAACATCGAATGGCTGGTTGAAGGAACGGTGGCGACTCACATCATATGGTCCCTTGAAGAGCCAATAACCAGGGAGAAGCACTCTTTTGCGGGTTTCTATTACGACAAGAGCAAAGAGTGCGACCTAGTGATAAAAGAACGCGGAAAGCTCTTCGGGATCGAGGTTAAGTACGGCGAGGTCAAGTGGAAGAGATATCCCTTCCCTACCATCTACGTCTCAAAGGACGAGGTCGATGAGGACGTATATCCCGTCTCCCTCTACCTCTACGGGCTGGAGAAAAGTAAAATGGTAATCTAAAATGCCTTTAAATCATAAGAAATTGCAGAAGTTGCTGATAGAGTGTCTTCATCCCCGAAGTAGAGCCTATGAGTTTAGCTTTAGTCTTTCCATGTATTTCGATTATGCCTTCTTCCCTATGAGCCCCTCTTCTTTATATTTAATGCCCTCTACATCCGGGAGCTTAAACGTTACCACGTCATCACTCTTGAAAATAGCTCCCCTCCTAGCATATAGAAGTATCCTTCTGTCTGTAACTATCACTTGATAGGTCTTTCCACCATACTGAACATTGTTTTTGCTCTGGAATTTAACTTCCTCTTTTGGAAGAAGATAATCATCCAGCCCCATCACGGCAACCCTCAGCAAATTATTTTAAGCCCCTTCCCCAACTCCCAACCATACCCGGAAGACTCTTCAGCCTCGGTTACTCCAGGACTTTTGCGAAGCGCTATTACGATCATTACGAGCTGTTAGGGCGGGGGGCATTAGCTATAGCCGAGGCGATGGAAAAAGCCCTGCCGAGATGCTTCCAAGTAAACACGCCCAGAAGGCCGTCATGGCCCTCGTCATGGGCGGGATTAAGGTCTGATTCCGCGCTCTTTTTCTTATTCTCTCAGATTTGCCATCTGGTAGCGGGCGGACAACCGTTCTCTTCTCTCCAGCGCCTACTCCAGCCGCTAAGAATCCCTGTGAGGTTTGAACATTGAAGCTGGAGAAAAAGGGAGAGGGTTTAAAATTACGCTCAGGCCCACTCGAAGGTAATGCCCAAACCGGAGAAAATTGCGTATGTCAGGTAGTACCTGCGCAGGAAGCTTCCGCTGTAGAAGACCCGTTCATTGCTTCCAACGGTCAAGTAAACCACTGAACTCCCGTTCCACGGGTTTCTGAAGACCTCAAAGACCTCCAGATCGCCGGTGTAGGTTTCCCCGCTTGGTCTGCTGTAAAACTTGTTCCCGTTTACCGTGACGAGCGCGTTCTTGTTGAGTTCTTTGAGGAGGGAGCTGTTGGAATAGAGAACCAGCATCAGGTTGCCATTTAGTTCTTTCTCGGTAAGGTTTGAGACGGGTTTCAGAGTTGCATTGATGCCAAGGCTCAAAAGCCAGTGATACTCGTTCTCAGCGACCCTGCGCGAGTACTCCCCCGGGCTGTACACCACAGTTGCGCCCGTTAAGTTGGCCCTTCTGATGAAGTCGTAAATCGTCATCGGGGGTTCAACTTTCTTCCCTCCGTTCGTCCCCTTGTAAACCTTCCCAACAACTTTCGCAAGTTCCGGCATGAAATCAGTGTAGTTCCTGTAAACGTCCCTGTGCTTCATGTAGTCGTTGACGTAGGCGTTGTAGGCGTCCTTGATGAAGTAGAAGGGCACACTGTACATCCCAAGCCTTCTTTTGGCCTCGTCCTGATTTCCCGTGACGTTGAGGTAGTAGACCTCGACGGCCCTAACAAAGGTCTCGTAGAGCATTATCTTGAAGTTGGGGTACGCCATCATGCGGAGCTTTTCCCCGACGGGGTCGTAGAGCAACTCATAGGGCTGGAAGAGGTGGTAATACTCATCCACCGCCGGGTTCACGAAGCTGTGGGCGAACTCATGCACGAGGAAAGTTACCCCAGTTCCGGAGATATGAACTATTGGAATACCGCCCTTGACATAATTAAACCCCAGAAACGCATAGACATACTTGCCCCCGTTCCGGGTGATGTGGACACCAAATCCACCTCTGGACATTAATGTAAGGGGAAGTATCGTCCAGGAGGAAGCGTTTTCACCGAAGAAGTTCTCCTCAAACCGGGTCACGTTGAGAATTTTCCCACCACTCTCTGCCCCGAACTTGCGGAGGGTTTCGTTGTAGAACGCTCTGTGCTCGTTGTAAAACTTCCAGAAATCGGTCTCGTTGGCGAACTGGGCAACCGCCCTCGCGAACTCGTTTAGCAGGGTAACGTTGAGCCAGGGCCTGAGTTTGAGCATGTCACTCCACTTCATGTCCTCTGAAAAGTTGACTGGATTCAGGTGAAGGGCGAATTCCGGAATGGCATCGTAGGCAATGCCCTGCTCGACCATCATCGGGACCATCCTGACTGCGGTGGCGTTTGTGTAGCTCCCGAAGTACTCCATGATGTCTCTCAGATAAGGATAATTGTACATATTGGCCCGCACGAGGTACGGACTAACGCTTTCCTGATACCACTTTGGATTGGCAATAAAGTAGATTATCTGGATAAGTTCAACGCGCGGGTCAATCTCAATGTGAACCCTGCTGGAGAGGTTTACTTCCACTGGAGCGAAGTCTGGACCCTGTGTAAACAAGGAAACATTCGAAGCGTTCGCCGGGGAGCCCTGGGAAGGAGTAACGTTAGAACGACCCTGGGGCTGGGAATACGTCGTTGAGGGTTGCTGCTGGGTGGGTGATGTCATCGACGTCGAGCCAAGGCATCCGCTCACGGGAACGAGGAGCCCTATCAACACTAAGGCGAGGAGTTTCTTCATTTCAATCCCTACTCATACTTCTCAACAGTGAAGTTAAAAACTTCGTGTGAACTTCGAAGCGCAGGCGTTTTAAACCTTCCATTCCACCGGTTATTATGCTTGAAAAGCTCTTCAGCCTCGGCTACTCAAAGACATTCGCGGAGCGCTATTACGAGCTCTGGGGCGAGAGGGCTTTAGCGATAGCCGAGGCTATGGAGAAGCCGTTGCCAAGGTGCTTTCGCGTCAATACGCTCAGGACAGAGGTTCCAAAGCTCACCAAGCTCCTCAACAAGAAGGGCTTCCAGTTTAAAAGGGTACCCTGGGCGAGGGAAGGCTTCTGCCTCACCCGTGAACCGTTCTCAATAACGTCAACCCCTGAGTATTTGAGCGGCCTTCTCTACATTCAGGAGGCCAGCTCAATGTATCCGCCCGTGGCTCTGGAGCCGAAGCCCGGTGAGACGGTTGCGGACATGGCTGCAGCACCGGGGGGGAAGACAAGCCACATTGCCGGGCTGATGAAGAACGAGGGCATTATCTACGCCTTCGACGTCGGCGAGGATCGCTTAAAGGAGACGAGACTCAACCTCTCACGCCTCGGCGTTACGAACACCATCCTAATCCATAAATCCTCGCTCCACATAGACGAGCTCGGTGTTGAGTTCGATAAAATCCTCCTCGATGCCCCCTGCACCGGCTCCGGAACTATACACAAGAACCCTGAAAGAAAGGCGGGCAGAACGATGGAGGATGTGAAGTTCTGTCAGAACCTCCAGATGAAGCTCCTTGAGAAGGGATTGGGTGTCCTCAGGAGGGGCGGGATCCTAGTTTACTCAACCTGCTCCCTTGAACCGGAGGAGAATGAGTTCGTCATCCAGTGGATTCTTAACAACTTTGACGTTGAGCTTTTGCCCATGAGATACGGCGAGCCTGCCCTAACCAAACCCTTTGGCATCGAACTGAGCGGGGTAATAAAGGAGGCGAGGCGCTTTTACCCCGACAGGCATGGGACGAGCGGGTTCTTCGTTGCGAAGGTCAAAAAGCTTTAATCTTCAGTTTTAGGAGTCTGAGTCTCTGACTCAGCGACGAGCTTCTCATCTATCTCTCTGAGCCTTTTGAGAACGTTCTCACTGAGGTGACTCTCAAGTTCTTCCCGAGCGACCTTCGCCAGCTTGAACTTTGAGTCATACTTCCCGAGGGAAGTCCAGCCTATTTTCTTGCCCCCAACGAAGACGTCTATGTCACAGAGCCTCTTGTAACCAACGTATTCAATGCCTTTGAGGAGGAACTTGACCCTCTCCGGCTTTTCCCACGTCAGGAGCTTTAACCTGTAAACGGGGACGCGCATGAAGGGCCTCGGGTAGTCCCAGTCCCAGCCCTCGCCGACTATGAAACCGAGGTCAAGGTCTTCTATCGTCATCATAAGTCTCTCAATGTTCTCATCATAACGCCTCTCGGTGTCGTATATCTTGATGGTCAGCTCGTTCCACTCCGGGAGGAGCCTGAAGAGTATCATGGGCAGGTCTATGAGCAGCTCCCTGTAAACGCTGAGGAAGTCCTTCCTAACGAGAACCGCCCCCTCAATGTCCTCAGGACCCACAGGGGAACTGAGCTTTTTCCGTGTTATAGAAATCACGGTATCGCACGCCTCACCGATGTTGAGAGCATCCAACTGGCTCATCGTCTTTCCCTCGAACTTCTCTGCGAGGAGTTTGAGGGCTTCTTCCACCTTCTCTGGCACACGGAGAAGGATTATAGTGCTTTCTACCTCTATCCTCTCCGCTGGAAGACCACCATTTATTACTTCCGCCAGGACTATCTTGGCGCTTTGCCTGATGAGGAATCCTGTCTCTGAAGGCACCGTTCTTCTCTCCTCCGGTGGAGTCACTAGGAGAATAGTTTCAAACTCATTGCTTTTTTGTATAGCCTCATCGGTTGGGATCTCACCAACACCAAACAGCTCAACTATCCCCTTCTTCAGCCTCTCAACGTTCCCTCTCAGAAAGACCATGGAGGGCCCGAAGCGCATGGGTCTCATCACAACCCCCTCCTGAGCTTATATCCTCTGTACGTGTCGGTTCCTGTAGGGTACCCAACACGATAGGTTTTCCCGCTCGGAAGCAGGATAAAGTTAACGCCCAAGACACCGTTTAAGCCCCCGTTTATAAGCCTAAAGTTATGTCCGTACAGGCGAAAGCTAGCCCCCCTCCCCAGAACCTCCTCGGCTCTGTGTCCCACCACAAACTTGATCCCAGCGATCTCAACGAGTGTTCCGGGCTCAACGACGTCTTCGCCGAAGAATTCCCTGATGATACCGGGGTCATCCTCGTTGCCGGGTACAATGTAGAGCTTCGCCCTGCTGGCCTTAAGGATACGGGCAAGCCTCCTAACGGCACCGATGTAGGCGGGCTTCAGACCGGGTCTTCTCTCTAGTTTGATGTTGTCCGCCAGATCCCCGGTGTGTATTATGTAATCGGGTTTGGTTTTCTCAATTAAACCCTCGATGAAACGGTAGACACTCTCCGGGGTGTCGCTTATATGCATCACCTTAACCTCATCGGATGATGTGAGGGCATTCATCACTCTCTTCCGGAACAGCGGGAGTCTAAAGGGCATTGAAAAACTGTTTGGGAAAGGTGTTATATATACCTTCCCAAAATCCAGTGGGGGGGTTGTCGATGAAGGTTCTCGTTCTCGGCGCTGGAAACATTGGAAGAACCATAGCATGGGATTTAAGGGACGAATTTGAGGTCTACGTGGGGGACATCAGTGAGGAACGGCTGAAGACCGTCTCAGAATTCGCCGGTATCGTCAAGGTCAACGCTTCAGACTTTGAAGGACTTGCAAAGACCCTGGAGAACTTTGATCTTGTTGTGGGGGCACTTCCAGGGAGGTTTGGATACCAGACGGTAAGGGCGGCAATAAAAGCAAGGGTGGACCTCGTCGATGTTTCATTTATGCCCGAAAACCCACTCGAACTCAGAGACGAGGCTGAAGATGCCCGGATAACAGTGATCTTTGATGCCGGCTTCGCCCCCGGACTGAGCCATATGCTCATGGGACGTATCTGGCAGGAGATGGACGAGCTGGAGGAGGGTTACATATATGTAGGTGGTCTTCCGAAGGAGCCGAGGCCGCCGCTTTATTACAGAATTACATGGTCACCTAAAGATTTAATTGAGGAATACACAAGACCGGCGAGGGTAATAAGAGACGGAGAGGTCAATGCAGTCGACCCCCTCGAGAATATTGAGCGGGTAACTGTCGGGAACTTTGAGCTTGAGGCCTTCGTGAGCGACGGTCTGAGGAGCCTGTTAGAGAGCGTGAGGGCAGATAGGCTGGAGGAGTGGACGCTCCGCTGGCCCGGTCACCTAGAAAAGATGAAGGTTCTCCGCGAGCTTGGATTCTTCAGGCCGGAACACGTGGAGGAGACGCTTGAGGTAATAGCACCACTCATGACGTACGAGAGCCCGGACTTCTCGATAATGAAGGTCTTCGGCAGAGGAACCATCGACGGGGAGCCAAGGGAAATTGGGTACCTCCTCTACGACGAGGAAAGGGGGGGCTTCACATCGATGGCCCGCGTTACCGGCTTTACCGCGGCGATAGTTGCGAGGCTCGTCGCCGAACAGAACTGCATCTTCGGCGTTATCCCACCGGAGATCCTCGGCATGAGAATTGACACGTTCACGAGGATAAGCGGGGAGCTTGCTGACAGGGGGATACAGCTGGAGAGGTGGGAGAATGCTTCATCTAGTGATAGCAGAGGCTGAGCTCGAACCCGTTCCGGAACAGATACGCGACCACCCGGCGGTTGCAAACTACGCAAGGAGGAGGGGCAAGAGACCGGGGGAGGTAATCCTCGACAGCACCTACCACCACGCGGCACTCAAAAAGCTCGTCGACGGCAAAAGGCGTGGGAGGCCGGACATACTCCACATCTGCCTGCTCAACGCCCTGGAAAGCATCGCCAACAAGGAGGGAAAGCTCCGCGTTTATGTGCATACGAGGAACGATGAGATAATTTATATAAAACCGGAGACAAGGATTCCGCGGAACTACAACCGCTTCGTCGGCCTCATGGAAAGTCTCTTCAAAAATCATGTTGTTCCAAGGGATCTGGGGCTTCTCCGCATGGAGGAGGGGCGTTTGACGGAGCTAATCAACGAGATAAACCCCGATGGTGTTTTTGTCATGCACGAGGAAGGGATCCACACAAAGCCGGTTGACTTTGGAAAGATACTGGCGTCACTGGGGAGGCCAGCTGTGATAGTCGGTGGATTTCCCCACGGAGACTTTAGATCCAAAATCCCGGGGAAAAAAGTTAGCATCTACAGAAAATCCCTTATGGCCTGGGTCGTTATTAATGAGGTGCTCAGCGGCTTTGAGGGATGGGTGGTATAGTCCAAGGTAAGAGGAGTCAGCTACCATCATCCAGCCCTTTTATCCCAATTGTTCTCAAAACGGTCGTGTATACATCCAAGGAGCGACAAAACGTTTTTATATTTTGCCCCATTATCCAAGACGATAACAACGGGGGGAGTGCCATGAGGAGAATAAGCGTTTTAATGGCGTTTTTGATAACAGGGTACATCCTGGGCATCTGGAACTTTCTCGTTCTTCCAAGGTACTACATAGTGTTCGGTATGAAAGGATTCCTGATATCGCTAATACCGTTGCTGACAGCTGTGTTCCTAGCATACGAAGAGGCAGAGAGCACCAAGAAAACGAGATACCTAGTATACGAGCTCTTTTTTAAAATCGCCCGAATGCCAGCGGTGATATTTTCCCTCATGATGTTTTTGCTGATAATGCTGGGTATAACCACGTACTACACATCATACAGTATCAGGTACATATTCGGACTTGGAGAGGCCTACGTTCCGGTGATAGCGGTGCTCACAATACTCCTAGCTACGTTCCTCCTGGTACTGGCCAAGGGTAGAACCCTGGAATTCATCTCAGGCCTCTCCATTCTGATGATCATCTTCACTATCATCTCCACGATCCTTGTTCGTGACCAGGCCCTAGCTGCCGTCACATCGGAACAGGCAAGGTACTACATGAACCAGGCCGTTTCCGCAATAACCTCCCTTAACAGCCAGCTCTCCGGCCAAGGGCTCGTGATGCTGATAGTCTCAATAGTGATAGCCTTTGGTCTCGGGGCAGGGGTGTACTATGTCATAGGCAGCTTTGCCCCGGAGGATCTTGACTTCAAAAAGGTTCTCATCGGTGTCTTCTTTCTCCAGCTTGTTCTCAGCCTAGCGGCCGCGTACACCATGGCCTACTCTCTCGGCCCCGCTTTCCAAGCCTTTGAGAAAAGCGTCCACAACCCCAACATCTCACCGGAGGAAAGCTTCAGGCTTTATACACAATTCCAGGCACTTCGGAGCTACACTACCAACAGCACAACACCCGTTCAGGCGTCCATAAAGGTTTTCTACCTCATCCCAGAGATACTGAAAAGGGTGCCGGGAGCCGAGAAGATAGTCTACCTCCTGATATCATCCCTCTACTTCGCCGGTCTGACCACAATAATAGTACTAATAGAAATGGGAAGTCAGATGTTCTCAGAGGTTATGCAGATCAACAGGGGAAAGAGCCTCACCGTGGTTTCGATCATCGCCATGTTCGTTGTGGTCGCCATGATGGTAAGGGAGGTTCAGTTGATGTTTCTGGCAGTGCCCTTTGGTGTCGGCGCATTGATGGCAGCGCTGGAGGCGTATCCGCTGCTACCATCAGAAGTCTCAACAAACAAGTGGCTCGTAGGGCTGGTGACTTTGTTATTAGCTCTGGCAAGTATAATCGCAATGTACTACCTTTTCGCTAGGGGCGCCCTGAGCGTTAGAATAGGGATAATCCTGGGCCTTGTACTGTTCGTCCCCGTTCTGATGAATGGTGTCCTGCTGAGGGGGAGAAGGTAGGGACTTCTCCCGTACCCCTTTTAATCTTGTACACCCCATGGTCCTACACTGCAACCTTCATGGCAGGGGCGTTCTCTACGTTCCATGTCCCTATGGGGGCTTAAAGATTTCAAAAATTTTTTAAAGTCCCTTCCCAATCCCACTTAGAACGCTTATGGAGGTCTGAGGTATGGGGGACAAGACCAAAGTTCAGGTGAGCAAGCTCAAGCCTGGAAGGTACATACTTATGGACGGTGAACCGTGCAGGATAGGGAACATCACTGTTTCCTCACCGGGCAAACATGGTTCTGCCAAGGCTAGAATCGAGGCCGTGGGGATATTCGACGGAAAGGTTAGGAGCATGGTCAAGCCGACCAGCGCCGAAGTTGAGGTGCCAATAATAGACAAGAGAACGGCCCAGATAATAGCCCTCACCCCTGACACAGTTCAGTTAATGGACATGGAAACCTACGAGCTCTACGACGTGCCCCGTGATACGGGCGTCGACAGTTCAATCAAAGACCAGCTCAGGGAGGGCATCAACGTTGAGTACTGGGAGACCCTTGGAAGAATAAAAATAATGAAGCTCAAGGGAGAATGAGCTTCCTTTTCTTTTGGTCTCTAATTGCACGTCTATGTCCGTTTATGTATAGAGCGTAACATATTTAAGCTCCTCTGGGTACTCCCTGTTCGGGAATTACATGGTGAAGTTCGCAGACCTGATAACACGCAAATTTCAAAATATAGCAGGCAACAGATACGAGGAGATACTAAAGGCCTATGAGGAGTTCTTCCTAACGGAGGAAGAGATGGCAATCCCCGATATCGCCTCAATACTGATGCTTCTGGATAGGTATGCCAGTAACATCCCTGATGAGGTTTATGAAACGATATCCTCGTACCCCGACGCGAAGCTTCAGCTGGTTTATCTGGTAGACGAAAGTGTCTGTCGACTGATAAGGGAAACGCTTGGAGAGAATGACGTTAAGAAATTCAAGGACAGAGAGGAAGGTAGGGCCAACGAAATACTCTCCAAGGTAAGAGAAAGGCTCAAGGAACTCGATATCGCCTGGACAGAGGATGTCATATTCGGAGACAAAAGCGAGTACGTAGAGGATACAGGGCAGAAATACGATATGCTTATTGTATCCAAACACTACGGTTCTGAAACTGCCAAGACCCACACCGTGAGCCCGGTAGTCTTCAGGATCGTCCAGCATGTTGGAAAGCCAATAGTGCTTTACTGAGGAGGAGCTGAACCATGATATCAAGCCAGGAGATCATGGCCCTCTCAGTGTTCGTCGGAGTTTACGCCCTGATAATGAGTGAGAGGATACACCGAACCGTGGCCGCAATGATAGGTGCCTCCCTGATCCTGATCCTGAACATAGTGCCGTGGGAACAGGTTCCAAAGTATCTGGATCTCAACACAATACTGCTGCTGGCCGGCATGATGACCGTCGTTAACATAGCCAGGGACAGCGGCCTCTTTGAGTATATTGCGATTAAGACCGCAAGGCTCTCAAAAGGCAACCCAATGAAGGTTCTCCTGCTGTTCCCGATCATCACTGCGCTGGTGAGCGCCGTTCTTGACAACGTAACCACTGTCCTCCTCCTGACCCCGATGCTCATCTATATAACCCGACAGATGGACATTAACCCCCTCCCATTTCTGCTCGCGGAGGTTTTCGCCTCGAACATCGGAGGAACTGCCACGCTCATCGGTGATCCTCCGAACATCATGATAGGTTCGGCCGCCGGACTGAGCTTCAACAAGTTTCTGGTTAACATGGCACCCATAGCGTTCCTTGACCTCTTCGTTACGGTAGGAATAATCTACCTGGCCTATAGAGGAACTATAGGTTCCCATAAAGGTAGATCCGAGGCTATAAGGCTCAGCATAATGTCCCTTAGAGGAGAGGAAGCTATCAAGGACCGAACACTCTTCAGGAAATCTGTTGTCATGATAACGGCGATAATAGTGGCCTTCTTCTTTCATGACAGGCTCGGGCTTCAACCGGCGGTAATAGCATTGAGTGGTGCCTCTCTACTTCTCCTGTGGAGCGGGACGTCACCCGAATACGCACTGGAAAAAGTTGAATGGGCCACACTATTCTTCTTCGGAGGTCTGTTCATAGTCGTGGGCTCGCTCGTCGAGACCGGCGCCATAGATCAGCTTGCAGACTGGATGCTGGGATACGTCCACACCGAAGGGGAAGCGGTACTCCTCATTTCCTGGTTTTCCGCTTTCTCCAGTGCTGTAGTTGATAACATCCCGTTCACCGCCACTATGATACCTTTGATTAAGGCCATGGGAGGCAACCTGAGCACCTATCCACTGTGGTGGGCCCTCTCCCTGGGAGCCTGTCTCGGCGGAAATGGAACGGCTATAGGAGCCAGCGCCAATGTGGTCGTGGTAGGGATGGCGTACAGGGAGGGGATAAGGATCACATTTGGAGACTTCCTAAAAGTGGGGATGCTCATCATGCTGGCCACCGTGGGGGTGGGAAGCGCCCTCATATGGGTGAGATACGTTGGGCTGTGAGGTGGTAGGAGTGAAGATACTGGTACTCGTCGATGGTTCAAAATGGAGCCAAAAAGCAGCTCTCCATGCTTTTTCAATTGCCAGAAGGAGAAAGGGCAAGGTTATCCTGTTCTCGGTTCTGGACAGAAAAGAGGTCAGGGCGATAGCCTTTCACCTGAGTATAAGAAGTGAGAGCATTGATGACCTCCAGCGCTTCGAAGAAACCGTGTGGAGGGACACCAAGAGGAGCATTAAGGAGGTCATAACGACCCTGCTCGAGGTTGGACACAGAGAGGGAGTAAACTGCTCATTCAAGATAATCGAAGGAGCCGCTAAGGATAAGATACTTGAAGAGGCAAACAGTGGGGGATACTCCCTAGTCGTGATGGGGGCATACGGAAGGAGCGGTAAGACCCGGATAGGTTCGTTGCTTGAGGACGTTGTCGGAAGCATTGATCCCCCCGTCATGGTGGTGAAATAGGGCTTCCCTTAAACCCAGCACCCTTAAACTTTAAAACCCTTCATCCCAGAGTGGCTGGGGTGAGAAGCTATGAACTTCTTGTACACCTATGAAACACTCAAACTGGCTCTACCTTTAACCGAGCCGGAAAAGGCCAGGTTTGTGATAATAGGGGTTCCATTTGATGGCACCACTTCATACAAGGCGGGAGCACGTTTCGGGCCAACTCTAATAAGACAGGCAACCCTAAACCTCGAAAGTTATATACTAGATTATGATATAGATATTGCAGGGCTTCCCCTTGCGGACATTGGAGACGTTGCTGTTGTGGCAGGGGATCCCAGGAGAACAGCCGATAGAGTCAGGAAGACCGTTGAAGAGGTCCTAAGGGTTAACCCTCGTGCAATCCCTGTACTTCTGGGGGGTGAGCACTCTCAAACCCTGGGTGCAGTCGAAGCACTCCACCCGGCAAGCTACGTCGTCTTTGACGCCCATCTAGATCTGCGCGATCAGTATGAGGACAATTCGTACAACCACGCCTGCGTGGCAAGGAGGATAAACGAGCTCCACGTTAGGGAGGTGATGTTTGGAGTAAGGAGTGGCACAGGGGAAGAGGTTCAGTACGCAGAGGATCATGGCATAAAATGGGTTCATGCAAGGGACTACAGTCTGGACGCGTTCATAGAGCTTGTGGAGTCCCTTCCCGAACCGGTCTATCTTTCCGTGGATATAGACGCCTTCGATGTCTCAATGGTCCCTAGTACCGGAACGCCGGAAGCTGGCGGACTGGGATTCTGGGATGTTGTGAGTGCGGTAGAATGGCTCGTTAACAGCAAGCACGTGGCCGGCTTCGATATCATGGAGGTCGGCGGAACCGAACTTGGAGATCCAACGGCACTAACGGCTGCAAAATTACTGTTTTACTTCATGGGTGTTTCAGGCAGCATGAAATAATCGCCCTCATTTTCCCCAATTAAAGGGGAATAAAAGAGAAGAACCCTATGGGGACTTCATATTGCCTTTTATCTCCTCATACCCATTTATTCTGTCCTTAAGGGTTTCTGCCTGGAGAAGCTTTGACTTCAGAAACGGGACCCAGAGAGTCTCCGTTATGACCGATGCCAGTACCGTTATGACGGTCGTGGCTAGTATTACTTCCCCCCAGTAAACCGTCAGGGTACTACTGTGGTACTTCAAGGCGAGGCTGAGAGGCAGGGCCGCCAAGGCTGATGGAACAACGCCCCTCGGTCCCTCAAATGCTATGAATAGGTACTCCCTTGCACTCCACCATCTGAGTATGGGCAGGGCCGCTATCGGTCTGGCAATGAGCATGATGAAGTAGGCAATGAGTATACCCCCCCAGAGGTTCTGAACGAGGGGTTTGAGGTTGAGGCTTGCCCCCAAGAGGACGAATATGAATATGGTCGCTATTGCCGCAATGCTTTCGTTGAAGTGAACCTCCTTTTCAACGGCTCTCATGACTTTGTCTATTATATGGGGCTTCTCCCTCTTCCCAAAGACCTTGTAGTTTCCGAGGATGATTCCAGTAACCGTCGCCACAAGGTATCCTGAAGCTTGAAGGCTCTCGCCGATTAGAAAACCACTGAAAGCCAGGAAGAGAGAGAAAACCTCTATCTCCGGAAACTCGAATATCCTCGTCTTTTTTATAAACCAATAACCAAAGATGCCCACGGCTATTCCAATTATTATTGAAACGATCACCTCGTAGAGGAAGTAGATCACCGCGGCACCGTATATACCCATGTGTTCACTGAAGTTCGCGAACAGTCCTCCACTCGCCTGAGGTAGAAGCATGGCAACGGCCACAGCAGTCAAGACTATGCCGAGGGGGTCGTTGAATATTGACTCCGTTACTATTGTGGTCTCTATATCCTGCTTAACGCGGTACTGGCGGAAGAGGGGTATCAGGGTTGCGGGGTCGGTCGCACTTATTATCGCGCCAAAGAGAAATCCTATAAGGAACGGGGCATGAAAGATCCACGAAAAGAACCAAGCAGCGAAAAGAGCTGTTATGACAAGCCCGCCCGTATCAAGGATAGAGATTGTAGGGAAATTCCTCCGGAGGAGCCTCCAGCTCAGGTTGTGACCCTCGGTAAACAGTATCATTACAAGGCCGAAGACACGGACATAGTCAAAAAGCTCCCGGGCAGCACTCCTTGAAAGGAGAAGGACAAGGGGCCCAAAGATGATCCCCGCGATGATAAAAAGGGGAACGTAGGAGATGTTAAAACGCCTGCTTATCAGCATCGCCACTATTCCTGACGCGAGGACTATTACAAGGACGTGTGCAACGATGTCTATTGTTACCATGTTACCGCCTCCTTTCTTAATTAATGTTCTGAACTCTTTTGAAGAGGGTAATTTTAAAAGCTTTCCGCAAGCATTTTTCAAAATATGGAAAACTCAACGATAGTCTTTGTGGGGGAAATGGACTTTTTACGGGCGTTTATCGATATGAGGTTGAACCGGCTACCACAGGTACATACCCTCGATAGCGTAGTAATAGGCCCGGTATATATCCTTCTTCGTAACGACGCCCACCAGCTTTCCTCCATT
>JALVUT010000004.1 GCA_027035445.1 Thermococcus sp. | reverse complement strand
AACTTATCTTCGGGACCCTATCCGGGTCTCCGGGGAGAAGCACGTACCTCGAAACATCGCCCGGCTTACACGCTATGTGGTACTGGCTCCCTTCCTTGGTTTGAGGCCTCTCGGCTGACATGAACTCTCCTTTCACAACCCTCCCTCCAAACGGTGCTGGAAAAACTTTGGAAGTCTTTAAATAAAAGCGTTCCCAATTACCCCCGGTGGGAACTTGCTGAGATGCACATCCTGCGGTCGAACCTACCCCGAGACCTTTAGGCTGACCTGTGAATGCGGGGGGACTCTGCTGGTGGAGCGTGAGCCGCCGGGAGGTTTCACCGAGTTGCTGAAACACCGTGCTGATATGAGGCGTTACTCAGCTTTTCTGCCGGTTCATGAGGAGTATCTACCCGAATTGGTTCCGGCACTAACGCCTGTCGTGGAAACCGAGATCGATGGAGTTCACGTGTCCTTTAAGCTTGAGTACCTTCAGCCCACCGGGTCGTTTAAGGACAGGGGGACGTACGTTACGGTGGCAAAATTGAAGGAGGAGGGCATCACCGAGGTTGTCCTTGACAGTTCCGGCAACGCCGCTCTGAGCCTTGCGGCGTTTTCCCTGGGGGAGGGCCTCTCCGCACACATCTTCCTGCCGGGGCGGGTCAGCACCGGTAAGCTCTCACTCCTCCGTAGGCTGGGAGTTGGGCTTCATCTCGTTCCGGGCCCCAGGGAGGAGGCACATGCCGCTGCCGTGGAATTTGCCCGGGAGAATGGAATGGTCTATGTCTCCCACTGGTTCAACCCCTACTTCCTGGAGGGGACAAAAACAGCGGCCTTTGAGACTTATGAGCAGGTCGGTGTTCCCGATTACATCCTGGCTCCAACCGGGAGCGGCTCTCTCTTTCTGGGTCTCTGGAAGGGTTTCTTCGAACTGAGGAAGATGGGGGAGATCGGGAGGATGCCCTCATTTGTTGCGGTTCAGGCGGGTGGCTATGAGAGCCTGTGTCCACGTTCAGGGAAAAGCTCGGAACTGGCCGAGGGCATAGCGATTCCCAGTCCACCCCGCTTGGACGAGATGAAGAGAGTCCTCAGGA
>JALVUT010000003.1 GCA_027035445.1 Thermococcus sp. | reverse complement strand
GCTTAAAAATTTCCGCCTCTCAAACCAGTGCAGTGCGGGCAACGGGGCGCTTTTGCAATCGATGGCAAAGCAGTTTGGAGTTGAACTTAAAGATTTTGCCAAACTGGCATTTAGTGCCAAAAGAGCGCCAAATTTCAATTACGGATGTGCAGTTTTTTTAGATACCGACAGGGTTAATTTTCAAAAAGAGGGTTATACACAGGCGGAGCTTTTTGCCGGCATTGCAAAGGTGCTGCCCAAAAATATTTGGCAATATATTGTGCAAGCGCCATCTATTGCCAATTTAGGGAATCATTTTGTTTTGCAGGGGGGCACTCAGCACAACCTGGCAGCGCTAAAAGCGCAGGTTGATTACATAAAAGAGCAAATCCCAGATGCAAAAGTGAGCCTGCATCCCCACTGCGCGGAAGCTGGGGCAATCGGAGCTGCACTGGAAGCTAGGGATGCGGTAAAATCGCAAGGCTTTAGCAAATTTGCAGGACTGAAAGAGGCGCTGAAACTGCAATACAGCACAAAAACCGACTCTAGCACAAAATGCCGCTTCTGCCCAATGGAGTGCAACAGAACATTTATAGATACCAAAATCCCATCGCGCAAGCCTTCGCGCTACATTAGCGGCTTTAAATGCGAAAAGGGAACTGTAGAGTCGCTTGAACAGCTGCAAATGCTTAAAGCAAAAAAGGCAAAATTAAATAAAGAGGTGCCAAATTTGGCAAAATTTGAAGAGAAAGAGCTTTTTAAATTTGAATTTACGCCAAAACCGCTGCCAAAAGATGGAGACAAAACAGAAAAAGAGCGAAACTTTGTGCTGTTTGGCGGCTGGGGTCCCACTTTGCATTTTGCTTTAAAAGGGCGCTTTAAACGAAGCTCTAAAGAGGCGCAAGAGTTTAGGAAAAATGTTAAAATTGCAATTCCAAGAGTGCTAAATATTTACTCAAAAGCGCCGTTTTTTGTAAACTTTTTAAAAGCGCTGGGGGTAGATGGGAAAAATATTTACTTTTCTAAAAAGACAAACCAGAAAATGTTTTTAAAGGGGTCTAAATTTGGCTCGGTTGATCCTTGCTTTCCCGCAAAA
>JALVUT010000002.1 GCA_027035445.1 Thermococcus sp. | reverse complement strand
ACACCCATGGGTATCTGAACGACACCTATCATGTTCTCGATGTTCTTGCCTATGAGTCTGTTAGGATCAACGGAGTAGTGTCCGATGTTCCCGAGGCTTATCTCGAACTTCTTCTCAAGGGCTTTCCTCCTTATTTCAGTGGCGAGCTTCTTGTCGCCGTTCGTGTACTTCTCAACCTGGTGAAGCTTTATTTCTCCGCTGGTTACCTTCTCCACGAGTTCCTCAAAGTCAACCTCCATGGGGTACACCTCCAAAATCAGCCAAATATCCATTCCTCAAGGATCTTTCCGGTATCTTTAAATGCAATGGCCGCGTCGCTACTTGGCAGGTACTTGATGATTGGAATCCCCACGTTGATCGATTCAGGAACGTTGTTGTCAAAGGGAACCCAACCCACAACTGGAACCCCCAAGTCGTTCTCAATAACCTCAATAATTTTATCAACGATATCCTCCGACTCACGAACCTTGTTGAGGATGACTCCGATGTTCAGATTGTAGCGGTCACCGAGCGCCTTCAGTTTCTCTATCTCATTCTTCACCATAACTTCAAAGGAATAAATCGGTGAGCGTTCTATCTCAACAACAATGAGCTGATAATTGGCCAGCTCAAAGGTGAGCAGGGTATCAAAGGGAATCCCAGTCGGGGAGTCAACGAACACCACACCGAATTTAGGCTTTACCCTCTCCAGCACGTCAACCAGCTTCTTGGGAGAAATGCCCAGAACATCTTGGAGGTTGCTACTACCGGGCATCACGTGTACACCTGTTTGAGGGTGCTTGTAGATGGCCCACTCCGGATCCATATCGGGGTTCTTAAGGAGGGAGTGAAGGGTGTACTTAACGTTCTCCAGGGCAAAGTGAAACCCTAGATTGGGGAGGTAGAGGTCACCGTCAATCGCAAGTACCCTGTATTCCCCCATGGCAAGAAACGCACTTAAATTGGCCGTGGTAGTGGTCTTCCCCGCACCTCCACGTCCTGTAACAACGATCACTGCCATATTAAAACCCCCTCATCCCTGGAAGAATACTCGCAGGAGATTATAAGGTTTCCGATTCATACTAAGGAATAAAGAAGGAGAATCCAAAATTATTCATTCAACAACGTCCGCAAATGCAAAGCGGTCTTTAACATTCTTTATCTCGATGTCCACCTCATCACCGACTTGAGTGTTCGGGACGAATATAACAAAACCCTTTATACGGGCTATACCGTCACCACCCCTCCCAATGCCCTCAATCCTCACGTGGTATCTTTCGCCTCTCTTAACGGGGGCGACCCTCTTAGGACGTGACTCAAACCTTCTATCCTCCAACGTGGCCACCACCAAAGGTAGTCGCCTGAAAAAATGTATGAAAGTTTTTAATTCTTCCGTTCAACCTGCTCCCTTAAATGCGAACCGTATGTTGTGATACGAACCGAATTTAGATATATATATTGAAAATCGAACTAAACATCGATGAGATCTACCCTTTCCATCTCGCAAAAGGTTTATATCAAGGAGCGTTTAGACAAAGATGTAAACGCAACGGAGATGGTTATGATGGAAGGCAAGATGCCAGCCATTATGAAGACAAAGCCGGCCTACGGTGCTGAACTTGTCGAAGCCGATATACCCAAACCCGGCCCCGGAAAAGTGCTCATCAAAGTTCTCGCCACCAGCATCTGCGGTACCGACCTCCATATCTATGAGTGGAACGAATGGGCTCAATCCAGGATAAAACCACCCCAGATCATGGGGCACGAGGTCGCCGGCAAGGTGATAGAGGTCGGCCCAGGCGTTGACACCCTCGAGGTTGGTGACTACATAAGTGCCGAGACGCACATTGTCTGCGGCAAGTGCTACGCCTGCAGGCACAACCGCTATCACGTGTGCCAGAACACAAAAATCTTCGGCGTTGACATGGACGGTGTCTTCGCGGATTACGCCCTAGTCCCCGCCCGGAACGCTTGGAAGAATCCAAAGGGCATGAAGCCCGAGCACGCAGCACTTCAGGAACCCCTTGGCAACGCCGTTGATACCGTTCTTGCCGGCCCCATCGCCGGAAGGAGCACGCTCATCACCGGCGCAGGCCCTCTCGGGCTTCTTGGTATAGCCGTTGCTAAGGCAAGCGGTGCTTACCCGGTCATCGTCTCTGAGCCCAGCGAGTTCAGGAGAAACCTCGCCAAGAAAGTTGGTGCCGACTACGTGGTTAACCCCTTTGAGGAGGATCCCGTTAAGTTCGTCATAGACTTAACGGACGGTGCCGGTGTTGAAGTCTTCCTAGAGTTCAGCGGCGCACCAAAGGCCCTTGAGCAGGGATTAAAGGCCACTACTCCCGGCGGGCGGGTTTCCCTCCTTGGGCTATACCCACGCGAGGTTACGGTAGACTTCAACAACCTAGTGATCTTCAAAGCACTGGAAGTCCACGGCATCACCGGAAGGCATCTCTGGGAGACCTGGTACACCGTCTCGACCCTCATCCAGAGTGGCAAACTCAACCTTGATGCGGTCATAACACATAGGTACAAAGGCTTTGAGAAATTTGAGGAAGCTTTTGAGCTTATGCGCGCTGGAAAGACAGGTAAGGTTGTCTTCCTTCCACAGGAAAAGTGAAGGCTTTCCGTTTTCACCTTTTCTTCTACCGCAATTCTCTTAAGCCAGACCTTTAACAACTAGCGGGGGATGGGATCATGGAACTGAGCTATCAGGAGAAACTCACACTCATAAAACTCCAAGGATTAAAAAGGACCGACTTGAATGAACTCGTTGAGAGAACCGGCCTCGACCAGGTCGCGGTGATGAGGGCCGTCCTTGGACTTCAGAGTAAAGGCCTTGCAAAGCTCCACGAGATTAGTGAGAGAGTGGCGGTTCTCACGGAGACCGGGGAGAGGTATGCGAAGATTGGTCTGCCTGAGCGGAGAGCCCTGAAGGTTCTGAAGGAGAAGGGGGAGGCTACACTCGACGACCTTTCCAGGGTTCTCAGTGAAGACGAGCTCAAACCCATTGTCGGCCTCCTCAGGAGGGAAGGATGGGCCAAAGTGGGGAAGGAGGACGGAAAGTTCATCCTGAAGATAACCGAAAAGGGCCTTAACGCTAAAGAGAGACCCATAGATAGAGCCCTGGAACTTCTTGTTGAGAAGAAGAGCGTCCCCCTGGGCGAGATTGAAAAGCTTGTTCCGGTCAAGGAGCTCAAGAGGAGGAAGATAGCGAAGGAAGACACCGTCATCGAGAGAATCGTCGAGATAACCCCCACCGGAGAGGAGCTCGTGAAGAAGGGCATCGAGCTGAAGGAGCGGATTTCAATCCTCACGCCCGAATTAATAAAGTCAGGTAAGTGGAGAGAGATCGAGTTCAGACGCTTCAACATCAGGGCTCCTGTGCGGAGGATTCAGCCCGGCAAGAAGCAACCCTACAGGGCTTTCCTTGATAAACTCCGGAGAAAGCTCATAGAGATGGGGTTCATTGAGATGAGCTCCGAGAGCCTAATCGAGACTCAGTTCTGGAACTTCGATGCCCTCTTTCAACCTCAGAACCATCCAGCGAGAGACTGGACGGACACGTACAGACTTAACTACCCAAAGAGCGGTTATCTCCCCGAGGGGAAGCTGGTGGAGAACGTAAAGGCCGCCCATGAGCACGGTGGCGGCAGCGGCTCGCGCGGCTGGGGCTACGTCTGGTCCCCGGAGAGGGCAATGCTCCTCATGCCAAGGGCCCACGGAACCGCCCTTGATGCGAGGCAGCTCGCAAAGGGCGTCGAGATACCTGGCAAGTACTTCACAATACAGCGCGTCTTCCGCCCGGATGTCCTCGACAGAACCCACCTTATAGAGTTCAATCAGGTGGATGGATTTGTCGTTGGCGAAGATCTGACATTCAGGCACCTCCTCGGCATACTGAAGCGCTTTGCGGTGGAAATCGCCGGGGCCAAGAAGGTGAAGTTCCTGCCCGACTACTACCCCTTCACAGAGCCGAGCGTTCAGATGAGCGCCTACCACCCGGAGCTCGGCTGGGTGGAGTTCGGTGGAGCTGGAATATTCCGTGAGGAGATGACGAAAGCCCTTGGAATCGACGTTCCAGTTATAGCGTGGGGAATTGGAATCGACCGCCTGGCGATGTTCAAGCTCGGGATAGACGACATAAGGTATCTCTTCAGCTATGATCTGAAGTGGCTGAGGGAGGCCAGAATAGTCTGGTGAGGTGGTCATATGCCGAAATTCGATGTATCAAAGGATGATCTGGAAAGACTTGTAGGACAGACATTCACGTTCGAGGAGTGGGAGGATCTCTTCCTCTATGCCAAATGTGAGCTTGATGACATGTGGGAGGAAGGGGGGAAGATATACTTCAAGGCAGATTCAAAGGACACCAACAGGCCTGATCTCTGGAGCGCCGAGGGAATAGCGAGGCAGGTAAAGTGGGCCCTTGGAAAGGCCCGCGGACTTCCTGAGTACGAGATTGAGGAGAGCGGTGTTACGGTTTATGTTGATGAAAGGCTCAAAGACATTCGTCCCTACGGTGTCTATGCAGTCGTTGAAGGCCTCAGGTTTGATGATGAAACCCTCAGGCAGATGATCAACCTTCAGGAGAAGGTTGCACTCACCTTTGGAAGAAGGAGAAGGGAGGTTGCGATAGGTGTATTTGATTTTGACAAGGTCAGGCCACCCATTTACTATCGTGCGGCCGAGAAAACTGAAAAATTCATCCCTCTCGGGTATGATGAGGAGTTAACCCTTGAGGAGATTCTGGAAAAGCATGAGAAGGGTAGGGAATACGGCCATCTCATCAGGGATAAGCCATACTACCCCCTTCTCGTTGACTCCGAAGGAAAAGTCCTCTCAATGCCGCCGGTCATAAACTCGGAGCTTACGGGGAGGGTTACTGAGGAAACAAGGAATGTGTTTGTGGACATAACGGGGTGGAGTCTGGATAAGATAATGCTCGCCCTCAATGTTGTCGTGACAGCCCTTGCGGAACGCGGCGGGAGGATAAAGAGCGTTAGGGTTGCCTATAAGGACTTTGAAATCCGGACACCAGATTTAACTCCAAAGAGCTTTGAGGTAGAGCTTGACTACATTAAAAAGCTCACGGGCGTTGAGCTGAGCGACGCTGAAATCAAGAATCTCCTTGAGAAAATGTTCTATGACGTTGAGCTTGTGGATGGAAAGGCCAGATTGAAGTATCCGGCATTCAGGGCCGATATAATGCATCCGAGGGATGTGCTTGAGGATGTTCTGATTGCCTATGGATACAATGAAATCGAGCCCGAGGAGCCAAAGCTCGTTGTTCAGGGGAAGGGAGATGACTTTGTCGAGTTTGAGAATGCCGTCAGAGAGCTGATGATAGGCTTCGGCCTCCAGGAGGTCATGACCTTCAACCTGACGAACAGGGAGGCCCAGTACGGAAAGATGAACCTCAAACGTGGAAGGAACTACCTCAACCACCCCCCAATGGAGATAG
>JALVUT010000001.1 GCA_027035445.1 Thermococcus sp. | reverse complement strand
CCCCCGTAAGTCTTCTGCCATCTTATATTACCATTCTCATCAAGCCTGAGAACCCAAACGTTGCTGCCACCAGCGCCGAAGCTCAAAGTCCAGCCGGCCACGATGATGTCACCGTTATTAGCTACCGCAACCGCGTAAGCCCCATCATAATAGCTTCCCCCGTAGGTTTTCTGCCACTTCACGTTGCCCTCGCTGTCAAGCCTCAGAACCCAAGCGTCAGCATAACCAACTCTGAAGCTGTCAGTCCAGCCAGCCACTATAATATCTCCGTTCGGAGCTAAGGCAACCGCGTTAGCCTCATCATCACTGCCTCCCCCGTAAGTCTTCTGCCATCTTATATTACCATTCTCATCAAGCCTGAGAACCCAAACGTCAGCCTCTCCAGCGCCGAAACTGTAAGTATAGCCTGCCACAATAATGTCCCCGTTTGGAGCTAATGCAACCGCGGTAGCTTCATCATCTTTTGTTCCCCCGTAGGTTTTGGCCCACACTATGTTTCCGTTGGGGTCCAGCTTCATCACTAAAGCGTCACACCCGCCAGCGCCCGTTGAATTGGTGTAGCCCACTGCAATAATGCTCCCGTCCGGCAGAACCTTAACGTTGGTGATGACGTCAGCACCGCTTCCCCCGTAGGTCTTCGCCCACCATGGACCGGACGTTCCATCGGCTTTAACCACTGGAAGGATAAGCGAAGAAATCAAAAGCAGCACTATGAGCAATGATGCTTTTCTCATGTTACCCCCCGCCTTACTATGTCACCGGAGAATAAGAGGTTTTCGGCCTACTCCCTCGGCTCCCCCTTTATCCTCAGGTATTCCTCCTTCGTGAGGGGAAAGTCTTTAGCAGCCTGCAGAAAGGAGTTAACGAGCCCGACCTGCTCCCTAAACACCTCGTCTGAGTTCTCCTTGAGCCTTTTCACGTAGAGGCGTATGAAGGCGAGCCTCTCCTCCATGTCGCGTTTAGAATGGAACCTTGACTCCGAGTTTCTCCGCGTAGTCACTCAAAGCCCCCCTGTCCAGGTGATCCTTGAACATCTCGTAAAGGAAGAAGGCGTCCTCAATATCTTTGTCGCTTCCAAGGTATAGCTTGTAGGCTATCTGAAGCTCAAGGGGAGAGATGTAGATGGTCTCATCGTTCAGTGTAACGGGAACTCTCTTCCTCAGGGCTTCCTCGTGAAAGCTGTCCTTTGGGAACTTAATTTCAGCGTTGGGGATTATCCCTCCCGTCCTGACAAGTCGGATTCCCATCCTCTCTTTGAGCATCTCGTAAAGCCCCCTGCAGTCCTCGGGATTCAGGAACTCAAAACCTGACTTCAAAGCTTCCTCGCACATCTCCACGAACTTCTCCTCGGGCATTCTCTCTATCACGAAGTCCACGTCCTCAGTACCTCTCGAACGGCCGAAAAGTATGGTCACGTAACCGCTGACTATCACGTAATCGGTATGTTTTTCTATAAGATGCACAACATCGAGCACGAACCTGTCCAGGTCGCTGGGCTCCCGTGAGATCCTTATCTCCTCTCGCCCAATTTCAATCCCCATCGGCACCACTGCATCTATCTTGTCACGGTTGTATTTATCGCTTTTGCATCCCTAGATCGTTGGGATGGAACCTCTCTTGCCGAATTGCGTTCCACAAACATTTATAAAGAGCTGCCGGATGTCATTCAGCAAGGCTTTATAAAGAGTTGCCGAACGGCATTCCGCAACATATATAAACGAGTGGGTAATAGAAACCATCATGTTCGACCTCGAGGAGTACAACCCCTGGTGGCTTCATGAAGAAGACCCGGACATTGAAGAGTGGAGCGAACTAGAGTACAGGTACGTACCATCGTGGATAGGAGAGCTGTCGCTGGAGCCTTTCTCAGTCAACTTCCTTGTAGGACCAAGGAGGGTTGGAAAGACCCTCGGAGTCAAGCTGCTCATAAAGCAACTCCTGGGGGAAAATGTCTCCAATCCATATAGAATCTTCTACTACGACTGCACGATGCTCAACGACCAGAACGATCTGTCTGCGGTTCTCCAGACCTACCTGAAACTCCGGGATGCCAAGGGGATAGAGAGCTCCCTGATATTCCTTGATGAAGTTACCTCGGTCAGGAACTGGTGGAAGGGCATTATAGACCTAATAAACAGGAGAAAACTCAAGAACGACGTTGTGGTCGTGATGGGCTCCGTTTCAGTGAACCTCGACCGGGCCGTCGGCAACTTCGCCGGAAGAAAGGGAAAAGGTAAAGTCCTTGAGATAATGCCCCTTGGCTTCAGGGACTACTATCAGCTGGTAACCGGCGTTGAGGACTATTTCGACGGAAAAGGATGGGATGCCTTCGAGATGTACCTCAAAACCGGCGGCTACGCCGCTTACCTCAACAGGAGGATCAGGAAGGGGGATATCGTCGGTGCGCTTAAAGCCGATCTGAGGAGCTTAGAGCGGGAAAAAGATCCCGAAACCGCGAGGGAAATCCTTGGGGCCATCATATCCAAAGCACCCAGTCCTGTTTCATACACCGAGATCGCTGAGGAAGCTGGAATCAACAGGGACACCGCGAGAACTTACGTCTCCGTCCTCTCCGAGCTGAGGATACTCCTTGAGATCCCGTTCTCCGAGAGGGGAGATAAGATCCTTCACAAAAAGAACAGGAAGTTCGCTATAAGAGATCCTCTGATGGGGAGGGCATTCTCCGAGTGGGCTCGGGTGAAGCTTGAGGACTCGGTTCTCTACGAGTGGATCGTCCAGGAACATCTCTACCGGAAGTTTAGGCGGGTTTACTACTTCAGGACAAAGGAGTATGAAATAGATGCCGTGACTCCTAGCATAAGGGTTGAGGTAAAGTCTGGGAAGAGCGCGAAAGGCAAATACCCATCTGATGTGATGGTTCTCACCGGGAAGGATGTGCCGAGGTTTCTCTATGATGTTCAGTATGGCCATGTGATTGAGGGAGAGTAATTTCAGGAAAGTACGCCCCGAAAGCACTTCAACCGCCCAACTTATAAACCCCCTCTCCTTTCTCGCCCTAGGTGAGAGAAATGGGAAGGCCGGTCTTCCTCGGTAAGGCTTACATCAACTGGTGTGAGGAGTGCAACGTCCCTCTCATCGGCGATAGCTGCGCGGTTCACGGGAGGGGGAAGGTTTTTAGACTCAACATAACTCCGCCCGGCGACCTGAGATTCGCCTTCGAGAAGGACATCGAGTTCATCCGCTCCGTCTTCGAGGAGCACTATGGAGTTGACGTCGGCGAGCTCTTTGACGGCAAAATAGTTCTCCTAAACAAGACCCCCGGCGAGGACGACGTCTATGAGGTAATCCTCGATGGCTACGTCTTTGGCTGGGTGCGCTTCGACCCGCTTGGGCTGAGGTGGAAGCCTGGCCTAAAGGTCGAGGGTGCCATCGCCCTCTGGAAGCGCTTCGGAAGGTCCATGAGGAAGTGGATAATCGTTGATGAAGGCGCGGTTGAACCCATCCTGAATGGCTCCAACCTCCTTCCAGTCGGGATAATCGAGGCCGAGCCGAGCATAAAGCGCGGGGACGACGTCATATTAGTTTCCGAAGACGGAGAGGTCATCACCACTGGCATAGCGAAGAAGGACTACGGGGGGCTGGCGAACAAAGAACGCGGCACCGGCGTCAAGGTGAGGCGCCAGAAGTCTGTCAACTACCGCGAGGGCAGGAAGGCCACGATGGAGGACGTTCTAAGGGCAAACAGCATCGAGCTTGAGAAGAAGGTGGAAGAAGCGAGGCGCTTCATGAGGAAAACCGCCACCCGCTATTCAAGCCTTCCGGTCGCGGTGGCCTTCTCCGGCGGGAAGGACAGCCTCGCAGTCCTTGGACTGGCGCTTGAGGAGTTCATAGACGAGGGCTTCACAGTCTTCTTCAACAACACGGGCATAGAGTTCCCGGAGACGGTCGAGTACGTGGAAGAGCTGAGGAAGGAGCTCGAGCCGAAGGGGATAAGGTTCATCGTCGCCGATGCAGGCGACGCCTTCTGGAGGGCAATACATGTCTTCTCTCCTCCCGGTCGCGATTACCGCTGGTGCTGTAAGGTCACCAAGCTCGGCCCGATAACGATGGCAATAAAGGAGAACTACCCGCAGGGAGTTCTCATGTTCGTCGGTCAGCGCAAGTACGAGAGCATTAAGCGCTTTAAGCAGCCCCGCGTATGGAGGAACCCCTGGGTGCCGAACGAGACCGGTGCTTCGCCGATATTCCATTGGCGCGCGCTGGAGGTGTGGCTCTACATCTTCTCCCGCGGGCTTAAGTACAACCCACTCTACGAGGACCGCTTGGATAGAATCGGCTGCTTCCTCTGTCCCAGTGCGTCCCTGGCGGAAATCTACACGCTGAAGGAGGAGAAACCGGAACTCTGGAGCAAGTGGGAGAACGAGCTGCAGAGGTGGAAACGGCGCTTCGCTATGCCCGAGGAGTGGATAACCTATGGCTTCTGGCGCTGGAAGGAGCTCAGCAAGGGAGAGAAGGCAATAGCAGAGGAGCTAGCTGCCAAAATCCCCGAGAAGCGTTCCTGGGAGCCGGTTAAGTATTCGATAGTGGAGGAAGACGGCGTCTTCACCGTCCGCTTCAACACCGTCGTCAACCTCAGGAGAATTCGGGACGTCGCCTCAATCCTTGGGGGAGTTGAAGGGGGCGAAAACTACATAAGAGCAGGGGATGTTATCTTTAGAGAGGATGGTGCGTACACCGGGGACTTCAACGAGGGAGTCCAGGCTTACTACCTTGTCAAGAGGGCCTACGAGTGTGTCGGCTGCGGCGTCTGCGTCGGCAAGTGCCCAGAGGGCGCCCTTAGTATCAATCCCAGGAGCAGGAAGATAGTTGTGAACCCCGAACTCTGCACCCACTGCAGGGAGTGTATGGACGTATGCCCGCTGTTAAAAATCAAAAATCCCGAGGAAGGAAGCCAGTTGTAGTCGGAGTTGGGCTACTCCTGGTTATATCCCTGTTCTTGGTTTTTACCCCCTCAGTTGCTGCCTCGGACTACACCATGAACGCCTACGCCCTCTACTTTGAGGTCCACTCACCTGACAACGTTACAGAAACCGTGGAGATAGATCTCACCTCCAACTCCACTATGGAGAGCTACATCATTTACACCGACTATCCCGTGGAGAAGCCGAGGGCTAGGATAACACTGGGTAACACGAGTGAGCCGATAAACGTGACGGTCAGCAGCGTCCTTGGGGGGACGAACGCCATATACATGCACTTTCCAAGGCTGGAGCCCGGTGAGAGGGCGGTTCTGCGGCTCACTTTTACGACGCGTGGGATGATAACCGAGAACGGAGGTAGGGAGCAGTTCACGTACTACGTCAAGTTCAGCCAGCCTGTGGGCCTCTTCCACGTTCAGCTCACCATCCCCCGGGGCTACGCGGTGCTCTCTCCGATAATCCCATCCCCCGATAAGGTCGAAAGCTCAATGGAGAGACTTC